>CAIWHS010000466.1 GCA_903912515.1 uncultured Planctomycetaceae bacterium | reverse complement strand
GATCCATGGCTTGGGTGTCTGTCCAAACCACATCGGGGATGGAAGACGGTGTCGGGATGCCCGGAGCACTTCCAGGGAGCGACCCACCCAAGGCCAGGTCGGCCTGGGCCACGCCGGGCATGAGATGATTCCACAACCATTTGGTGTAGCCGGTGCCGGTGGTGGGCCAGCTGCCTTCACCGGGAATCGTAGGGTCTTTGGTGGGGGTATATTTCCAGTCTTTGCCATCCGGGGTTTTTGGTTGTAGGGCGGCGTAACCGTTGAATCCATAGTTGGTGTCCGGAACGAAAGAGCTGCCGCCCTCGCCATCGAACTCGAAGTAGGTGATGAACTTGGTGGAGGCCATGCTGTTGATGTCGTTGATCAACTCGAAGGCCTGGTAGATGTTGTTTTTGGGCGGGCTACCGGCCTTCCCGTCTGTGATGTAGACATTGCCCTCGAAGTTGACATTGGCGGGATCTTCAAACCCGTCATGGGTTTCATTGCCATAGAGGTGCCAGGCATCCTTGAGGTAGGCGCAGGCACCCACTTGGATGTCGGCGGGGGAACCATCTGGTTTTTGCAGATTGCCAAGGGGTTCGAGGAAATCCGTGACGATCCAAGGAATACCTTTATTTTGGGGATCGGGCTTGAGGTAGTTATAGAGGCCCTTTTTGTCGGCTTTCCAATCGCCGATGTTGATGATGGCGGTGCTGACGCCGGTGTTTGTGACGAAGGAGATGTAGTCGCTGGCCCAAGCCTGAAACTTGGTGCGGCTGGGGACCTCGACAGGCCCGGCGGAGACCGGACCGCCAATAACCGCGGGGGTACCCCCGGACGGGGGCGGCGCGATGGTGACGGTGACCTGCTCGTCCGGCGCGTAGCCCTGACCGGGACTGTTGACACTGATGGCTGTCACGACACCGTTGGTGATACCGTCGAAATTGCCACCTTTGATGCCGTTATTATTACCGGTTTTATTGATCAGGATTATGGCATTTTTGGTGGGATCAAGCGCGCCGGACACTGTTACCGTTGGCAGGTTGTCCGGATCGTATCCCTGGCCTCCCTTGACATTTTTAAGACCGAGGAAATTTCCGTCCCCATCCATGTCGGCGGTAAAGCTTGCAGAGTTATTCGTTGGGTTATTTGGGTCCGCAATGGTAATTGTCGGGGTGACCACTGCTCCGGTAGCGGGGTTAAAATACGGGCCTTTTTGGCCAGTGATGATGGAATTGTTTGAGAGGGTCCAACCGGTGATTACCCCATTTTGGACAGTCGCTGTCGCGGTCGCTGGCTGGGCGCCGGCTGCCGGGGCCGCGACAGTCACCGCAGGTGGGGAGGTGCTAGAGTATCCCGACCCGCCGCTGGTGATGGGGATGGCCATGATTCCATAGGCGGTCTCAGTGAAGGCAATATCCTGGCCGAAGTGGGAGAGCTGGACGACGGGGTTTAGCTTAAGCGCTGCCGCGGGGACCTCGATGCCGTCGAGGGCGGCCAGGCCAATGTTCCGCTGCCAGTAATAAACGCTCGGTTCGATCACCGTCATCAGTGGGTTGGCCGAGCCGGCCACGCGGGCCAGTGCCTCGGCGGAGCCTAGGAAAGCGGAGGCCGCATCGGCGAAGGAGACATCGGGGCGCTCCAGCAGGTTGATCCAGCCCTGCTTCTCCGCCGAGGCGGGTTGGCGGCCTAGGACCGAGGCGTAGAGGCCGTCCACCACATTGGTGGAAGCCTCGCGGCTTTCGAGGAAGGCCAGGGCGACGGCCTGTCGGCTGGCACCGGATTCCAGCGTCCCGACCCAGAACTCCTGCCCGCCCTGGTCGGCAGCCCGGCCCAGGACCGTGGTGTAGAGGAGCTGGATGTAGGCGGGGTTGGTCAGGTCGGCGGACCGCTCGGCGGAGGCTAGCAACGAGGCGACGAGGCGCTCTTCGCTCACGCCGCGGCCGAGGGCGGCCAAATGCGAGGCCAGGCCGGCCGCGTCGGGTTGCCGGTTGAAGATGCCGGCATAATATCCGGTGACCACCTTCTCGTTGTGCTCGGTGGAGGTGGCGATCTGGTGCGCCACGGATTGAGGCGACACACCGTTTTCCAATTGGGCGGAGTAGAAAGCGAGGCCCTGGGTATCGGGCGAACGATCCACCGCCACTTGGTAGAAGTGGGACACCT
>CAIWHS010000465.1 GCA_903912515.1 uncultured Planctomycetaceae bacterium | reverse complement strand
GAAATTTCATCACTTTGGTAGCGCAGTTTCCAAAAACTGAAGCATGCCTTCAAACAAACGGATATTGTTGGCGGTGACACCGTATCCGTGCCCCTCCCCCTTGCCCACGATGTATTCCTTCACAGGATTGCCGGCGGCTCGCAGCGCGTCAGCCATTCGGAGTGCCTGGGAAGGTGGTGTGCGCGTATCGCGTTCTCCCACATACATGAAGACTGGTACCTTGATCTTGTCTGCATGACTGATGGGGGATATGCTTTTTGCGATGGGTTCATTGATCGAATTGATTCCGAGCACTCGCAACCAGAAAGCCCTGGCTGATTGACTCTCCGAATAGTCCGCATTGGTTTGCTGAAAAGGGACATCTGTCACAGGCAGGCCTGAGATGGCGCAACTGAAAGGATTGCTAGGCCTTACCAGGGCCTGCAAAGCGGCGTAACCACCGTAACTTGCGCCCGAGATGCACAATCGTTTGGGATCGGCAAAGCCTTGTGCAACAGCCCAAGTTACGGCGTCTTCGTGGTCATCTAGCATCTGCCGGCCGTAGGTGCCAAAACCTGCGTAATAAATGGAAGAACCGAGTTCAGGTGTAATTCGAAAGTTTGGCAGCACCACGGCATAGCCCCTAGAGGCCAGCACTTGAGCTTCTAAGACACCAAAAGAAGACCCAAACCGGCCACCAGACACCACATCTCTTGCAAAGGGGCCTCCATGAATATGGAAAATGGTGGGGAGGCGATCACCTGGCTTGTAATTGGCTGGCAAGACGTAATACGAAGGAATTTCCAAGCCATCTCTGGTTTTGAGTCGGAAGGGTCGAACGGCTGCGAGTTTTCCTTCTAGCCATGGGCGCGAGGGACCTATTTCTTCCAAACGTTTTGCTTCAGAGTCAAAGAGATAGAACTTTCCAGGTGAACGGTCCGAGAAGGAGGAGACCACCAAGCGTTTTCTGGGCGAAGAAATAAGGTTGGTTCTGCCTGGCAACGAAGCATCCACGGAAGCTTGCATCTTTGCAGCCGCCTCATCCAGCCAGACAGTTTGAAGTGAGTCGGCATCGACCCTGATACCCAGCAGTCGCCCACTGACTGGGTCACGGACTAGGCTAGACAGGGGCTGACCCATAGGCGAAGCGCCAAGGTCGTATTGGGGATGCTCGGCGACCAGTTCAAGGATCTGTTGCTTTTCAGGGTCGTACCTGAAGATAGCCATGTTGGCTCGGCCTTCGTTGGACGAAATCAAGAGAGTCTTACCGTCGGGCTCAATGGCCAGAGGCACAAAAGCGGGCGGCTTGGTAGTGTCAAAGCGATTGATCTCCTTCCAGGGAGATTCAACGTTAGGGCGATAGTAAGTGTGTATCAGGGTACTGCCACTGCGGCCCTGAGCCACCGCAACCAAGGGCGCATTTTTTGAGTCTAAGATCCAGCGCGAAATGCCGTTAGCTGGCCTGCCTGCGGTCATGAGCCGGTAACGACCCGTCAGAAGGTTAAGGCGGTAAAGTTCAAAGGAGTCGTCGGTGCCAACTGCGCCGGCTGCAATAATTTCGTCTGTTGTCCCAGGAATGGAGGCTTGATAACTCAGTGCGACAAAGCCACCCGTTTCATTTCTCCTGAGCTGAGCAGCCGTATTGGCAAGTTGGCGAAAGTCTTTGCCCTCACGGGACACTGTGAACAACCCACCGGCATTGGGTGCTTCTTGCCCTGTAGGTTTGTTGATTTCGATGGCTGAGAAAACCAAGCGCTCGTCACCTACCCACCTTACTTGGCCGACATCAATGTCATTGAAATTGGTGATCCCGAAGGAGCCGCGCGTTTCAAGGTCGATGATGACAAGATTGAGTCGACCGGAAATTGCACGAGTTGTCGCCAAATAGCGTCCACTGGGTGAGG
>CAIWHS010000464.1 GCA_903912515.1 uncultured Planctomycetaceae bacterium | reverse complement strand
GGGTAACCCGCCGAGGCCACCCAGGCCCGGATGGGGAGTTCGTAACGGGCCACCACGACCCCGAAGGCCTCGGTGTCGCCAGCGCGGGTCCTGCGGAGGGCCTCCTCAGCCTGTTGGTCGGTCGGACTTGGATTGCTATCCATTATGCAATGATGGCAGAAGTGGGCGAGGGGTTACCCCAGGGGGCAGATGATTTTTTGGGGTTATAGGAGATGGGGATTTTCGGGCGGTAAATGGCGGGTTGGAGCCAGGAAGTTTCAGGCAGCAGGCAAAGGGGAAGGCTTGTTTTGGCGGTTTAGCCAGATGCCGCAACCGCCGAGAGTGGCGGCGGTGGAGCCGAGGAGCAGGGTGCCGGGCAGGCTTGCGGGGTAATTGTGGCGCGAAAATGGTTGGCGATGACTAGATTCGGGTCATGAAAGAGCTCGAATTGGATTCGATATTCCTTTTTTTGCTGGCAAGTTCATCCAGGGTCACACCACCGCACACCACCCCAGCGATCGCAACATCCAGGCCGGTGTGCCGGGCGGTCAAATCGTTCAAAACTGGTATCATGCGATTGGAGATAGGGCAGCGGAAATCCAGAAAAACCACCACCAGGGCCTTGTGACCGGCTTGGCCCACCATGTATCTCTTGGTGCACTCGATATTAGCCACTTCGATCGGCTTGATCTCCTTGTTCAATTCCCTTTTTTGACGAAGTTGATCCCGGGAATCCGGTGCAGACGGGGATGACTCATTTTTTTGAAAAAGTCATGGTCGTCGCCACTGGTGAGGATATGGACCGTCGCGTCCTCCTCCTGGCGTTCGATAAGGGCATGGGCCCTAAACTCGTGACCGAGTCCCTCCAAGCAGGTTCCATAAACCGCAACCGGCCTGGGCATTCCTCAATGTGCCTGCGCTTGAAATGGCTCTGGGGAAGCAGACGGCCGGAATCCGGACAAAACCCAGGGTAATCTTCCCGGTCAATCTCCTTGGCTGTTCCTGAATGCCTGCACCCACGCCTCCCGGGTGGACGCAATGCCCCAGCCGGCGTTCCCTGTCCCGGCAGCGCGCGCCACTTCGATCCATGCCCCCAGCCCTGACGGGTCACCCCATACGGCTCGGCCCAAAAATCCCTCGTAGTAACCGTTCACCTGGTTTCCCAGATATTCATCACTGGCAAGGAGCGAATCGATCACCGGTTGTGTCCCCAATCGCCGCACCGCCTCGGCATGGCTCGCAAGCCCCTCGGGGTCGGCGTCCCGACCAAGCACTCTGGCGTACAGCCTAGCGACCAGTCCTTCGGCACCAGATGTGCCCGCGGCGAATTCGGCTGACCCCAAAATGGCGGCTTTCACGCGACTTTCAGTAACCCCGCTTGTCAACGCCCGGGTGAATGCCTCCCTGCCCCCCTCATCTGGCATCCGGCCGAGAAAGTCCTGATAATAGTTCCCCACTTCTTGCCCCAGGTTCTCAGGACTTTGCCAGATGGCCTGGGCCACCTCCCCGATACTCCGGCCGTTTTTGACTTGCCGCAAGAAGTTATCGAGGCCCTCGGTATCAGGCGACCGGCCCAGAATGCTCTCATACAGGGCGCCAATCTCAAACCGTGTGGTGAAATTCGGGTCAGGCTTCGGCAGGGCGGAGGAGTGGTGCTGGATGATCATCCATTGGCCGTTGATCTTTTCATAATTGAAGGTAAATCGGGCCGCGATCGCGCGGAACGGCTGGCCCGCCGGGGTCGTGCCGAATGTGTACAGGCCGGAATTGTCAGCTATTGTCTCCGAGGCCCGGATGGAGTACTCATCCAGACGTGGCACCGGGTTCAGCGCCAAAAATTCCACGAAGTACTCGCGGATCGCCTCGGGGGTGCGGCGCGGGTCGTTGGCGACCGTCGGCAGCAGGATAGCATTTTCCGCATACAGTGCCACCACCCGGTCCGGGTCGCCCGATTGAACCGCATGGCTCCACTGGTCAAAAAGTCCCAGCACTTCGGCATCCATCGGCGCAGCCGGGGTCAACCGCGCCTCAAGGGCCTCCAGCTTTGGAAGAGCGGGGACAAGGCTACTTGTAGGGAAGAGAACTAATTCCGATAGCATGGTCGACCTCCAGAATTAATACTTTAGCTTATCTAGGACTTACGCAGTTGGCCCGAATTGGATTTGCCTATTTCATTCATTTTAACTATCTTTGGCAGGTGTGAACAAGCCTAAAGTCACCGCGCCAAAAGCGATCTGGAGATGGATGAACTGGTGCGGTTGAAACTTGCCGAGGCAAGTTGAAAGATCGAGGAGTACCACCGGGGCCTGAAACAGGTCACGAAGGTGGAGGGGTGTCAGTGTCGCAAGGCCTAGGCACAGCGCTCCCATATCGGGTTGGCGCTCCGGGCATTCTTGGTTTTTGAACGCTATTGCTTCAGGACCGGAAACAACTGGGGCGCCACCAAAGCGAAGATTTTTCAGGAAGCCGTCCGGGCGCTGAGGACAAATCCCTGGATCGGGCGTCAGACAGCAACTGCGTAAGTCCTAGGTGTAATTAAAATTATCGGAAAAATAGAGATCAGCCTTGGACGTCGTGACCCAAATCAGCGAAGTCAACGAGGCAAATAATACAAGGAAAAGGTGCCAAGCCATGGGCTATTGAATGGTCGCATAGATGTCCCTGAATTCACTACAAGGGTTTGGCCCTGAAGAGCGTTTTCTCGCCAAATGGTAGCAAGATTTTAACAGAATTCGGAGGGCAAGCTGGTGGGGATTGGACCTTTAGGTGGATGTGGGCCGTCACAATTGGTCCAGATTGATTTGCTGTGGGCGATTTTGCCAATGGCAAGAACTGCAGCTGATTCTTTCAAGTGGCAATGAATTTCCTCTCGAGGTTGTTCAGCACCTTGGAGATGGGGAGAGGATCGGCGTTGGGGGTGGATTTGGCTGTTTCGACGCAGCGACGGAGGTCGGCGACCATTTCCCGGATGTCGGGGTCGCGGAAAAACGATTGGATCCAAAGGACGGCGACGCGGCGCTCGCCGGATTGGATGGGCAGGACCTCATGGACGCAGTTGGTGGGGTAGGCGAAGGCGTGGCCGGCGGGGAGCTTGACGGATTGCCGCTCGGAGGCGTGGTGGTGGAGGCAGAGCTCGCCGCCCTGGTAGGTTTCGGGCGAGGCGAGGAAGACTGTCATGGACATATCCTGCCGGATGGGCGGATTGCCGCCCATCACCGCATCGACATGGGGCCCGTAGGCGTCACCCGGGAAGTAGCGGGCGAACAGGGCGGGGGTGTAGGCGCAGGGTGAGAGAACCTCGCGGAAGGGGCGGCAACGCCTGAGCGCGTTCTCCAGAATTTCATCCAGCTTGGCTACCTGGGGCCAGCGCCTGGATACCTGGCGGTTGGATTTCACGGCAACGGCGATACCCTTGGCCGTGCCACGGCCGTCATCGTATTCTGCCGCGTCCATGAGGGCGTTGATTTGAGCCAGTTCATTTGGCAGCAGCAGGTCCGGGAAGGTGAGCATGGTGTGATTCCGGGTAAGGGGCTCAACCGGCATGAAAAACCGGGTGGGCACCTGTGCGTGGTGCCTACCCGGATGTGTTTGGACACTTTAGCCTACCTCGCGAAGGCGGGCGTGGTGGGACGACCCGGGATCAGGCAGTGGCCACCGGGACCGTGACGATTTTCTCCACCGACAGCCCACCTCCGTCGGTTGCCACGACAGTGAAGGTGTAGGACTGGCGGGGAAACTGGCTAGCGGCGTAGCGCAGCATCACCTGACCAGAGGATGGGTTGATCTTCAAGAGTGACGCATCATCGCCCTGGCCGCGCTTGAGGTCATAGGTGATCCGTTTGTTGGCAGCGAGCAGGTCGTTGTCAGTGGCTAGGGCGGTGTAGATGACGGTGCCTGCCAGTGCGTTTGGCGCGACAGTCCCGGTGGTGAGCAGGTTGGAGAATGTGGCGGCGGTGTTGTTTTCATTCCACCCGTTGGTCACCTGGCCATCGAGCCAGGAGAGCGGCAGGAAGGCGGAGTCGTAGATGGAGAAAGTGACATCGCTGGCAGAGATGGGGTTGTAGAAGGTGAGGGCACCGGGGGTGCCGGTGACGGGGTTGCTGAGCACAACTTGTTGGCTTTGCTGGATGGAAACATTCATCCAGGTGTATGTGGTGGCGGTGGATGAGAAGGCAAGCGAGATGGCGGTCACCTTGCCGGTGGTGGCGTCGACCGTGGGGGTGGCGGTGGCGCCGGAACCATCGCCGGTGATCACCACATTGGGGAGATCAGAAACCAAATAACCTGTGTTTTCGGTTCCCTGGTCCACCGAGATGGTCCAGTTGCCGTTGCTGGTGTTTTTTGTGGCGGTGGCCGTCGCCCTGGGTATGGCTTTGACGACCGTGCCGGATG
>CAIWHS010000463.1 GCA_903912515.1 uncultured Planctomycetaceae bacterium | reverse complement strand
TTCGAGGATTTTGAGGCTGCGGAGTACGGGCAGGCCAGCATCTTGGAGTGTGGAGAACTGGCGGGTGAAGGTGCAGAGAGCCTTGCTGGAGACGCCACCAATGGTGAAGGTTTTCTTTTTGCCAGTTTTGGCGCCGGCTTTTTTACCTTTTTGTTTCTTTTGAGCGACTTCTGTCAGTTTGGTGACAAAGTAGCCCATTTGGCGGATTTTCTGCTGGGCTTCCTCTTCGGAGCCTGCCTCGATGGAGTCTTTCACCTCGCCGCCCGAGGTGTTCATCGCCTCGTATTTGTAGGTTGGCATGGCCTTGAATCTCCGGTCTGGTCTTCACTAACTGTATGCCTTTTAGCCTGTTGGGAGGCATTGGGGCAATGTTTTGTTTGGCGTCTTGGTGGTTTTGGACCCAGATTTTTGTGGGTGTGGAACCGGTTGGTTAGTTGGATTCGAGCACGGTTTCGCGCACGACCTCGTCGATGGTTGTTTTACCTTTGTGGATGGCGCGCATGCCTGATTCGCGCAGGGAAAGCATGCCTTTTCTCTCGCAAACGGCGCGGAGATCATCGGTTGAGAGGCTGCCCGAGATGGCATCGCGGATGTCGTCGTCGACGATGATGAGCTCGTGAAGGCCCATGCGGCCTTTGTAGCCTGTGTTGTTGCATTTGTCGCAACCGCGGCCGAAGAAGAAAGGTTTGCCCTCGACCTGCTGCGGGGTGAGGTTGAGTTCGACGAGCATCTCGGCTGAGGGGCGGAATTCTTCTTTGCAGTTTTGGCAGATGGTGCGCACAAGTCGTTGTGCCAGAACGGCTTCCACCGTGGCGGTGATGAGGAATGGCTCGAGGCCCATGTCGCGCATGCGGGTGATGGTGCTGGGTGCGTCGTTGGTGTGGAGTGTGCTGAAAACTGTGTGTCCGGTGAGGGAAGCTTGGACGGCGATTTGAGCGGTTTCGAGGTCGCGGATTTCGCCCACGAGGATGCGGTCTGGGTCTTGGCGGAGGATGGCGCGGAGGGCGCTAGCGAAGGTGAGGCCGATTTCATGATTGATGGGGCACTGGACGAGGCCTTCGATTTCGTATTCGACGGGATCTTCGGTGGTGATGATTTTATCTTCGACATGATTGAGGTAGCTGAGGGCGGAGTAGAGGGTGGTGGTTTTTCCTGAGCCTGTGGGGCCTGTGACGAGGATGATGCCGTTGGGTTTTTCGATGACCTCTTTGAAGGGTTCGAGGACTTCGGGGGCCATGCCGATCTTGTCGAGATCGAGTTTGACGGAGGTGCGGTCGAGAATTCGGATGACGATGCTTTCGCCGAAGAGTGTGGGGAGTACGGAGACACGCATGTCGACCTGGTTGCCGCCGACATTGAGTTCGATGCGGCCGTCTTGGGGGAGGCGGCGCTCGGTGATGTCGAGGTTGGACATGACCTTGATACGGCTGGAGATGGCGGTGGCGAGGTGCCTTGGGGGGGGGACGAGTTCGTAGAGGACGCCATCGGCCTTCATGCGGACGCGGTATTCCTCTTCGAAGGGCTCGAAATGGATGTCTGAGGCGCGGTCGCGGATGCCCATGAGGAAGATCATGTTGATGAGTTTGCGGACAGGGGCGCTGTCGGCCATCTCGAGGGCGCTTTCGAGATCGATGCTGCTTTCGCGGCCGCCACCTTGCCATTGGCCGGAGGTTTCTAGCTCTTTGATGACATCGATGATGCTTTCTTCTTTGGTGGTGTTGTAAGCCTTAGCTATAGCTTCTGCCATCGCCTCAGCGGAAGCAAGCTGGACTTGGACCTCGTTGAGGGACAGGAGATTGCGGAGGTCATCGGCTGCGGAGGCGTTGGCGGGATCGGACACGACGATGGTGAGGATGCGATCTTTGAAAGCCAGGGGCATGATCTTGTAAATGTTTGCCATGGTCTCGGGAACGATGGCCAGGGCCTCGGGACTAGGCTTGGATTCGGAGAGGTTGGCTAGTTTTAGGCTGTGCTGCTCGGAGAGAGCCTGGAGCAATTGGTCGGCATTGATGAGGCCGCGATCGACCACGGCTTGGCCGATTTGCTTGCCCTCTTGTTTGGCCTCTTCCAGGAGTTCCCAGAGTTGGTCCTCGTCGATGAAGCCGAGGTCGATGAGGACTTGGCCGAGTTTGCGCTTGCCGCGTTCGGCGACTGCTTCGGCGCGGGTGGGGCGAGATCGACGGATTTTTGGGCAGGGATTTTGGCGCCTTGGGGTGCGGCGGGCTTGGGGCCTGGGGCAACGGGTTTGATGCCTTGGGGGGCAGCTGGTCGGGCGCCTGGGACAACTGGTTTGGCGCCTGGGACTGCTGGTTGGGCCGGGCGGGGGGCACCTGGAGCCCCGGGTGTGGCGGGGGCTGGTGGTTTGATGCCTTGAGGAACGGGTGGCTTGGGGCCGGGTGCGACGGGGCGGGCGGCCCCTGGTTGGCCGGGTTGGGCTGGTGCGGTGCCTGCTGGGCGGGGAGCGGTAGGTTGGCCGGGTTGAGCTGGTGCGGTGCCTGCTGGGCGGGGAGCGGTAGGTTGGCCGGGTTGAGCTGGTGCGGAGCCTGCTGGGCGGGGGGCGGCAGGTTGGCCGGG
>CAIWHS010000462.1 GCA_903912515.1 uncultured Planctomycetaceae bacterium | reverse complement strand
TTGAAAGGTTCTGCCACCACCGGACCGGAGGCCGGCGGCACCTCCCTCTGCTCGGGCAATGGCCCGGTGGATAAGCGAAAACCCGTGTCACTCGCCTCGCGGGCCGGGGAGGCCTCGGAGTACCCGGTGGAAGAGATGGAGGGCCCGCCGGCAAACCAAAAACCGCCTCGCAACCCGCGTGATGGCCCGGCCACGCCGTCCAGATCATTCCACTGGTACACATTGCCGTTCTGGTCAAAGGTGCCATAGTGGCTGGGGCTGGCAGTGAAAGCACCCACATTGGTGAGGTAGTTTTGCCCCGACTTGTAGGCGGTCTCCTGCGTGATGGAAAACTCCATCTGCTGGTTGATGTAGTTCACCTGATTGGCAATGGCAGGTGACTGGATGTCGTTGCCTGGAAGCGTGTCACTCTGTGAGGCGTAAAGATAATAACCAGGGCCGCCCGCCTTCATCGGGCTGTAGTAGGCAGCTTTGTACCACTCGTCCTGCAGAGGAATGAAAAAGTCGGGAGCTTTGCCGGTGTTCGGATTGATCTGGTTGCGGGCAACAGCCTGGTCCGGCACAATTGCCACCAAGTCATAAGATCCATTCTCGGTAGTGGTTGGCCCTTGGGACCCGCGGGGCTGTCCGTTTGACATCCAGTTTGCAAAGCGGGCGGCATCGTACCAGCTAACATAGGTGATAGGCCGGTCAGGCCCGGTGGCATGGACGCTCTGGACCCCTTGGGGATCCAGCACGGTGTAGGTGTAACTTCCAGGCTGGCCTTGGCGCTGGATACCAGCGATGTTCAAGTCGGTGAACATTTTATCGTTGAAAAGCTGATTGGGATCGTCCGCGGCCACGGCATTCAGGAAAGCGGCGTATTGACCGATGGTCACATCGTTGCTGGCCATCTGGAAGCGGTAACCCACCGCACCAAAGCCGGTGGCCGGATCGGACGGGTTGCCTCCATCGCCGACGGTGACCAGGCTGATCTCCACCGGAGCCGGCGGCTCCGCAACCCCTGCCAGCCGGAAACCCACGTTGCTGCTGAAGGTGTCGTTGGTGCCGCCCAGGCTGTAGGTGGAAACCAGGTATGCGGCCAATGATGTCCATCCCCCGCCCCGCACCACGCAATTGGGGCCGGCAGCAACCGCCTGCTGCATTTCCCAGACGCTGCCGTTCTGGTCGAAGGTGCCGTAGGCGCTGGCACTGCCGGTGAAAACGCCGACATTCGTGAGGTAATTTTGGGACAGGTCCAGATTCGGATCCTGCGTCACGCAGTAGTCGCCGGTGGCATCCAGGATGTAATTGGCCAGGTTGGAAACCGCTTGGTTGCCGCTGTCGGCGATCTGGTTACCCGGGGCCGTGTCGCTCCGGGTGGCGTAAGCGTGGTACCCCCCTTGGCCACCAGCCAGGTTGGGGTCATAATAGGCCGCCTTATACCATTCATCCTCGTTCGGCAGGAAGAAACGGGGTGCGGAGCCGGTGTTGGGATTGATGGTATTGCGAGGTGCCGAGTCACCCTGTGTGGCACCCTGCAGCTTGTAGGCACCGTTCTCCGTCAGTTGCTCCGGGGTCCCCTCGTCAGGTTGCCCGTTGGAGATCCAGTTGACGAAACGGGCGGCGTTGAACCAGTTCACATTGGCTATCGGTCGGTCTGTCGGACTATCAGCACCAGGAGGCACCACGCTTCCCAAGGGCCCAGCGACGGTGTAGGAGTAATTGCCCGCCTCGCCTGCCCGCAGGATTCCCGCACTACTGGCCACCCTTTCCATCGCGGCGTTGTAAAGCCTGTAATCGTCCGAAACATCCGCGACTGCATTGAGAAAGGCGCAGTATTGCCCGAGCGTCACTTCATATTTTCCGATCCTGTATTCCTGGGCCACGGCACCGTGTCCCGTGGCGGGATCGGGGGTATTGGCGGGATTTCCGATAGTGACCATGGCCATGTCAATGGCCGGAGCCAGCCGCGACTCCAATTCAACCAGTGCGGGCGTGACAGCATGGCGTGACCGGTGATAGCGTTGGCTGCTACGGGAATCGGTACCCGCGAGAACCCCGCAAGGGCGGAAAAGGAAACGAAAGATGGCAGCGGTCATGGGAAGGGGCCTCGCTAAGTAGCCCCAATTATCCATTATTCCTTGACCGGAAAAAGCTTCGCACATCAAACCAGAAGACAGAATCTGCGATCTTGGTGGAAAATTCTGCACAAGCGGCATGAAAACGAGCCCGGGCAATGGTTCAGCGAAAGGAAGTGAGATTGCGCTACAATGGGCTGATGAAAACACAACCTTTAATTCTGGTCACCGAAGGCTCCGACCCGACCCCCCTAGCCTGGCTGAAGGAGCGGGCCGTTGTGATCGAGGCCGCTCCCGATTCCCCCGAGTTCAATGCTGCCCTGCCAGAAGTGGAGGGCATGGTGGTGCGCACCTACACCAAGGTGAATGCTGCCCTGCTTTCGCGAGCCCCGAAGCTGAAGGTGGTTGGTCGGGGTGGGGTGGGCATTGAGAACATTGATGTGAAGGCCTGCCGGGCGCGCGGAGTGGAGGTTGTGTACACGCCGGATGCGAACACCTTGGCGGTGGGTGATTTTGTGATTGGTTATGCGCTGCAGTTGCTAAGACCTTGGGCTTTTTTCAAGGATCGCGCCTACGAGCCCAAGGAGTTCAAGCGTATCCGCGACACCCAGCGTGGCGTGCAGTTGAACGAACTGACGATAGGCATTTTGGGCATGGGCCGGGTGGGCAGGCGGGTGGGAAAAATTGCCGCGAACGGTTTTGGCATGCGGGTGATCTATAACGATTTGTTGGATGTGAAAGCCCACTTGGGTTTTGAAGCGACAGCGGTGGATAAGGAGACACTTTTTCGCGAGGCCGACATTGTGTCGCTGCATGTGGACATGAAGGCTGGTAACGAGAATCTGGTAGGCCCGGCACTTTTATCGCTGATGAAACCGACGGCCATCTTGATCAATACCAGCAGGGGTGAGGCTTTAGATGATGTGGCCCTAGCTGAGGCGCTTCGTGAGAAGCGCATTGCGGGTGCGGCGATTGATGTTTTTGATCCTGAACCGCCGAAGTCGGACTATCCACTGTTGGGGTTGGAGAATGTGTTGCTCACGCCGCACATGGCTGCGCGCACGCACACAGCCATTGAGAACATGAGTTGGGTGGTGCGCGATGTGGTGGAGGTGTTGCACGGGCGGGCACCCAAATGCCCGGCCCCGTGAGCATAATTGGGAGCAGCCTTTCCATTTACCAGATTCTGCGGACCGGGTAGGCGTCAAAAGCCTCATCAGCGCTGATGATCACCAAGTCATTGCGGATGGCCTGGGAGATGATCATCCGATCGAAGGGATCCTTGTGGTCTGATTGGGGAAAGGATAATCCCTCATAAAGAATACAGTCCTCTAACAAAACCGGCATGGCAAGGATGGAATATTCAGCGAATGCCCTTGCCAAAAAGTTGCCCAATGGCGCGGACAGGATCAGTTTCCCCATTCCGGTCTTGATGGCAATCTCCCAAGTGGAGGCGCAGCTTAAATACAAAGGATTTTCCGGATCGGACAATAGATCTGTAGCAGCCTGCGAAAGCCTATCATCCGCTTCCGCAAACCATATAAAGGCATGTGTATCCAACAACATCCTCACTCCATGTATTCCTTCATACATTCCAAGGATGCGTCAAAGTCGGGAGCCATGTAAATCACCATGCCTTTGCACGCCCCAGGAGTTCGACGCTGGGCACCTTTCACAGGCATTCCTTGGCTAACTTTTCCCACAGTGGCATTGTCTTTGGTGAAAACTAATTCGTCTCCTGGACCCAGTGCCTCAAAAATCCGCTTCAATTCCGGAATGCTATCGATAGAAATTGATGTTTGCATCGGAATTCTCTCCGGGAAAGCCAACACATCGACCTCCGACCCCATTTGCCTTGGATACGCGTGACAGGGTGTGCGTTTTCAGAATTATACCACTGGAACCGCTTATTCACGCCTCCGCCTGATGCTCGGGCAGCATTAGGCCCACGCATGCCGCAGCCAAAAGGGGGCCGCCGGTCCACAGCAGCGCGTGGCGCAGGTCGGGCACAGGTAGGAACACTAAAACTATGGTTGCCCCTGCGGCGGCGAGCCGGCCGATGTTGTAGCAGAAGCCCGCACCTGTGGTGCGCAAAAGAGTGGGGAATAGCGGCGGCATGTACATGGTGAACAGGCCGAAGACCCCCTGGCAGATGCCCAAAGGCACAAACCACCAGAGCATTTCAGCGGGCAAGCGGACCACGCTGTAGGTGAGGAAGAGCATGGCGCCATAAACGGCGCACAGCAGCAGGATAGCCCAGCGGTAACCCAGGAACTTTGCCAGAACTGCGGCCACGAAGTTGCCGAGAATGCTGGAAAACATGAGTACGCTGAGGGCTTTGTTGGTCATTGATTTGCCAGCGGAGCGGATCTCCTCGGTGGAGGGGGGTAGATCGGCATGTTGCATGGTTTCAATTTGCAAGCGTCCCACCTGCTGGGTGGACCAGAACATGAAGGCCCAGTGGCCGGATAGTGAAAAGGAACAGACCAGCAGGGTAACCAGGGTGGTTCGCAGCAAGTTGCCACGGAACAAATCGGCAATTCCGGGTCTGACGGTTCCTTTAGCTTGTTCCCAAGCTTCGGGTTCTGGCACCTCCTTGCGGATCCACAAGACCAGTAGGGCGGGGATGACGCCCACGAGGAAGACGGTGCGGTTGGGGTAGGAACTGAGGAGAAAGCCTGCAAGGTTAGCGAATAAAACGCCTATGTTCACGCCGGTTTGCAGGATGGCCGCCAGCCATGGTCGCCATTTGGCGGGCCATGTCTCGCTGAGAAGTGAGGCACCCACAGCCCATTCGCCACCGATGCCCAGTGCTGCCAGGAACCGGAAGATCATTAACTGCCACCAGGTTTGGGCGAAAAAGCTGAGGCCTGTGAACAGGGCATAGGTGAGGATGGTGAGTATGAGCGCGCGGGTGCGGCCCAGGCGGTCCCCCACCAGGCCGAACAATCCACCGCCCAGTGCCCAGCCAGCCAAGAATGCGGCTTGGATGTAGCTGGCCTTTTCCTTCACCTCCTGGTCGGTGTCGATGAGCCCCATCAGCTCGGCCACGAAGGGCAGTGCGACGAGGGTGTAGAGGTGCATGTCGAGGCCATCGAACATCCAGCCGAGCCATGCGGCCACGCCGCTCTTGACCTGGTGGCTGGTGATCTTGCCGTTTTTGTCGGTAACAGCTGGTGCAGGGGCGGACATGGCGGGTGCTCGGTCTAGGGGGTAATCACACAGTTGCGGGATGGGAATCCCAGCATTGTCAGGAGATGTGTGCTCCCTTGGTTTCGACATAGACCGCATAGAGGGACTGGCTGCCGGTCATGAAAAGGCGGTTGCGTTTGGCCCCGCCAAAGCAGACATTGCTGCAAATCTCGGGCAGGCGGATCTGGCCGATGCGGGTGCCATCGGGCGCGAAGCAATGGACGCCATCATAGCCTTCACCGACCCAGCCGGCGGAGGCCCAAATGTTGCCATCGATATCGCAGCGGATGCCATCGGCGACGCCAGAAACATCTTTGCCGTCGAGTTTCATTTTCATGGAGTGGAACTCGCGTCCCTCGCCTAGCTTGACATCGTCGGCGATGTCGAAGACCAGGATGCTTTTTAGTTTGCCGGTGTCGGCCACATAAAGCTTGGTGTAATCATTGGAGAAGCATAGGCCGTTGGGTTTGTCGAGTTGATCGGTAAGTTTGACGATCTTTTTAGAACGCTCGTCGATTCTGTAGACCGATTCTTTGATTTCGAGTCGGCCCTTGTTTCCCTCGTAGTTGCCAAGGGAGCCGTATCCGGGATCGGTGAACCAGATGTCGCCGGTCTTGGGGTGGACAATCACATCGTTAGGGGCGTTGAAGCGTTTGCCCTCGATACGGTCAGCTAGCACTGTGAGCGAGCCATCGTGTTCGTGGCGCACCACACGGCGGTTGCCATGTTCGCAAGAGATGAGCCTACCTTGATAATCGAAGGTGTTTCCATTGGTGTTGCCCACTGGCTGGCGCATGACGCTGACATGGCCATCCTCGTCGGCATAGCGCAGGTGGCGGTCGTTGGGGATGTCGCTCCAGAGCAGATAGCGCCCTACGCTGCTCCAAGCGGGGCCCTCGGCCCAGAGGCAGCCGGTGTGCAGTCGCTGGATGGGGGTGTTGCCGATGAGGTATTTGGCGAAGCGGTCATCGAGTTTGACGATATCGGGGTCTGGGTAGCGGACGGGTGCTGCACCTGGGCCGAAGTCGCGTTTTTGGGCCAAGAGGGGTGAAGCCAAGGAAGCAAGCGCTGTGGTGGACAAAGAAGCGGCGAAGCCGCGGCGGGAGAGGCGCATGGCGGGTGCTCCGGATGGTGTTGGGAGGGAAACTGGATCAATCCGCGCGGTGGTCGCGTGGGAAAAGCCAACCAACGGCAATTAAACCGTGAACACCACTTGTAAACCCGGGAGGGTCCGGGTTCAAGGGGCTGATGGGGATAATGCCGCCAAACGGGCGAAAAACTAAAATTCGCCGGTGCCGCGCTTGCTCCACCAGGGGAGCTGGGAGCCCCCGTCGATGGAAAGAATGGTGCCGGTGATGCAGTCGCTACCATCTTCGCACAGGAAGACCACGCCGCGGGCCACTTCCTCTGGTTTCATCAGGCGGCCTTGGGGCAATTGCTTGCTGGCTTGGAGGAGGGTTTCCTCAGTGAAGAACTTGCGTTCACCTGGGGTGTCGGTCCAGCCGGGGTAGATCATATTGACGCGAATTTGCTTGGGTCCCAACTCCATGGCGGCGGTTTTGCCCATCATGTCGAGGGCGGCCTTGGCCATGTTGTAGGCCATGCAACTGGGGGTGGCGATGTAGGCGTGGGGTGAGCTGACCAAGACAGCGGAGCCGGGCCTGTTGCGGGCGATGAGGTGGCGGGAGAAGCCGCGCAGGGCCCAGAAAGCGCCCCACATGGTGACATCGATAGTTTTTTGAAAGCCGTCGATGTTAGCTTCGGTGAACATCTCACGGTCGCTAAAAACTGCGCTGGTGACGAGAAAATCGAGGCCCCCCAGTTCCTTTTCAGTGCGTTCAATGGCAGCTTCGACGGCGAGTCGGTCGGTCACATCGCAAGAAATCTCGATAGCTTTGTGGCCCAAAGATTGCAGCTGGAGAGCGCTTGAGCCCCCAAAACCCGGCCAACGCAGGTCGAGTAGGGCCACATCGGCCCCTTCGGCTGCCAGGGCACGGGCACTGGCCCACCCAATTCCACCCGCAGCCCCGGTGACCAATGCCTTTTTGCCCGCTAGACGCATGACTCGCTTTGCCTTTCCCGGAGGTGCCAGCAGAATGAGAAACAGGAGAACATAGCCATCATGGTATCACCAACCGAAAACACGCCCACTCTGGCCCATCAACCGCCAGTTTTGGCCAAGCCCTGGGTGGTTCCGCGGTCTCTTTATGTTCATGTGCCTTTTTGCGCCAAACAGTGCGGCTATTGCGATTTTGCGATCGCGGTGGGCCGGACTGATCGCATTGACACCTATCTCGATGCTGTGCGGGCGGAGTTGGCCCGTTTGGTTCCCGGGGGTGAAAATGAGCCTATGCCCATGGACACCTGGTTCGTGGGGGGTGGCACACCCTCGCTTTTAAGTGCTGAACAATTGCGTCGGTTGGGCAGAGAACTTGCAGCCCGCACCCCGCTGGTGGCGGGAGGTGAGGCCAGTTTGGAGGCGAATCCTGAATCTTTTGACGACGAAAAAGCCAGAGCTCTTAGCGAAGCGGGTTTTAACCGGGTGAGTTTGGGAGTGCAGGCGTTTGAGCCGGGAACGCTTGCGGCACTGGAGCGACCGCATGATGCGAGTCTGGTGGCCAGAGCGGTGACTGCAGGGCGAGGGGCAGGTCTTTCGGTGTCGTTGGACCTGATTTTTGGTGCGCCTGGGCAGACTGTGCGGTCGTGGCGTGAGGACCTGCGGCGAGCGATGGAGCTTGGTCCAGATCATCTGAGCCTGTATGGGCTGACCTATGAACGCGGCACGCCCCTTGAGAAAAAGGTAAGGGGTGGCTTGGTGCTTCCCCTGGCGGAGGAGTTGGAACGGGAGCTTTATGACATTGCGATGACAACGCTTGAGGCGGGTGGTTACAAGCAGTATGAGATCTCTAATTTTGCCAAGCCGGGTTTTGAAAGCCGACACAATCGGGCCTATTGGGCTAATTTGGCGCATTTTGGTGTTGGCATGGGTGCGGCAGGTCTGGTTGCGGGCGAGAGAACACTGAACACGCGCGATTTGGACCGTTACCTGCGCCTGGCGCTGGCAGGGGAGGAAACCGCCTTCCAGCGCGAAAGGCTGGACCCGTTGGAGGTGGCAAAGGAAACCCTGATGATGAACCTGCGCCGGGTGGAGGGGATGGTGGCGAGCGAATTTTTTGACCGCACCGGTTTGAGCTTGGACAGTGTTTTTGGTGGTGGGGCCGACGCGTTGGTGGAGCAGGGGTTGCTGGCCCGTGACAACCAAGGCCTTAGGCTGACACGCGAGGGACGATTTGTGGCGGATGCCGTGATCGTGAAACTGTTGGCAGGCGCGCCCGCTACTGTGGAAGGGGCATACCCAGAGGGTGCGGCATGAGCGTGCAGATTTCAGAGCGAACGCGTGCGATATTAGCTTTACGGCTGGTACCTGGTGTTGGCCCGAGGACGCTTGGAGCCCTTTTGGAGCATGTTGCGGACCCGTCCCGATTGATACAGGGTGAATTTGGCGAGCTTGCTGATGTG
>CAIWHS010000461.1 GCA_903912515.1 uncultured Planctomycetaceae bacterium | reverse complement strand
TTTGTCGAACCCTCCTTTCTGTCACTCGATCGCGCCAAGCCGTTCCTCGACCGCGAAGGCCGAGCCATCGAGAAACTAGAACAGGTTCGTTTCCACGATATCAACGGCCCCTTGGCCGATAAGGCACTCTTCCTCTGCGGTTGCGTCAAATTCTTCCGCAAGGATTTTGCCGAGGCAGATTACTACTTCTCCCAAATTCACGAGCGGCACCCCAACAGCGATTTGGCAGCACAATCGGTCGAGCTTGCCATCATCAGCAAACACCTAAGCACGGGCGGCGCCGATTACGATGGCCGCAAGGTCGCAGAGGCACGCATGCTGGTTCACTCCGCCTTTTCCAATTACCCAGAATTGGCAGATAAAAAAGAATTTTTAACGCGCCAACTGGTCGGCATCACCATGCAGCAGGCCGAGAAGGACTTCAAGGTGGCCGAGTTCTACGAAAGAACAAAACACCCATCCAGCGCCTACTTCTACTATGAGTTGGTCCGCAGGCGCTTCCCAGGCACGCCCTATGCCGAAGAATCCAAGATTCGCATGGCCTCTCTCCGCGAAAAACACCCCGAAGGCGCTCCTGCCGAATCAGGGCCCCAGCCAATCAAGACTTTACCCGAGGTCAAGTGGCCATGGCAGCGCAAGGATGCCGATACGGCAAACCCGCGCAGCGAAACTGCACCAGCACCGCGCCAACTGCCAGCAGGCATGCTCCCACCCAGTTCGTCGCCAGGCGGCGGCGGGGGGAACAGTTACCTCCCATGACCAAATTGAATCAATCTTCCCGTCCAGACGGGGGTATCTGCAAATGATCCGCATGGTTGCGACAGGCGCTCTCGTCGGCCTTTTTGCCATCCTCGCCTTGAGCGTGGGTTGCCAAAGCTGGGACGGGCACATAGCCCTGGGCAAGTATTCCACTCGCCCGGTTTATGATGCGGGTATTCGCACCGTTCGCGTTCCTGTCTTCAAAAACAAAACCCAAGTCTTTCAAGGCAACTCAGGTATTGAAAATGAGTTGACAACGGTTGTTATCAGGGCCATCGAAACCCGCACGCCATACAAGGTCGTGCCCGAAAATCAGGATGCCGACACCGAGTTGACTGGGGTCATCACTGCCTTCACAAAAGGCATCGTTAACCGCAACCAGCTCAACGAGGTTCGCGAGGCTGAAACCTATATCAGCGTCGATGTGGTCTGGAAAGATCTCCGCACAGGCGAAATCCTCTCACAGCCAAGGCGCAGGGAGCTCGATACACCCACCGCCGCCTTCAACCTGGCACCTATCGGCCCGCCAGTGGCAACACCGGTCCGCATCACCAGCACGGGTAGCTTCATCCCCGAGTTGGGCCAATCCATCACCTCGTCCCGTCAGGTCAATTTCGACCGTGTAGGCCAGCAAATTATCCAAATGATGGAGCGCCCCTGGTGACAGGCCAAACCAATCCGCCACCGCACGGCTGGCCGGCATGGAACTGGTCGTTCAAGGGGTTCAAACTGGGGGCCGACGGCCTGCCAGTCATCATGTCCATCCTCAATGTCACGCCAGACAGCTTTTCCGATGGCGGAAAATGTACCACCCTCGCCGATGCCGTCACTGCAGCCTTGAGGCAAAGAGATCAAGGGGCAGCCATCATCGACATCGGTGGGGAATCCACCAGGCCAGGCTCACTCCCGGTCAATGCAGCAGAGGAGGCCGCAAGGGTCGTACCCGTGGTCGAGGCTCTGGCACGCGAAAAAGGCTTGATTATATCTGTTGATACTCGCAAATCCGAGGTGGCAAGGCTCGCCCTTCAGGCAGGTGCCCATATTATCAACGATGTAACCGCTCTGGAAGATCCCCAGATGGCCCAGGTGGTAAGTCGGGCCGGTGCCGGTTTGGCCCTCATGCATATCCAAGGCGAACCCGGCACCATGCAAGACAATCCTCAATACCATGATGTGAAAACCCAGGTTGCGGCCCACCTGCGCGACAGAATGCAACTTGCAATCGCTGCCGGGGTCAATCCGCAGGCAATCGCTCTCGACCCAGGCATCGGTTTTGGCAAGAGTTATACTCATAATGTGCAGTTGCTGGGACCCGGCGGCACCGACCAAATCCTCGCTTTGGGCAGGCCTTTGCTCCTGGGGGTTTCCCGGAAGTCCTATCTGGGAACCCTGTTGGGCCGTCAGGTCGCTGACAGGTTGGCTGGAACTTTGGCCACTTTGGCCGTTGCTATTTCCAGAAGGTCCGCCCACATCCTCAGGGTTCACGATGTGGCGCCCACCGTTGATCTGGTAAAAGTGTGGCGGGAATTGGATTCGGTTTAGAAAGGGCAAGAATCAGGCATGTGGGATCGGTTCATCAACCTGGTCACTTCCATCTCGGCGCGGGATTTCATTGAAATCTCGCTGCTGGCTGTGGCTTTTTATTGGTTGATTAGGCTGCTTGGCCGCACCAGAGGGGCCGGCCTGGTTCGTGGCCTCGGAATGTTTCTCGTGGGGATCTACCTTGCCGCCCAAATTTTGGTCTCGGTTTTCGACCTTACAATTCTTGCCCGAGTACTCGACTACCTCATGACAACAGGCCTTTTGGCCATGGTGATCATTTTTCAGCCAGAATTGCGCCGCGGCCTTTTTGTCCTCGGCCGCTACCCGCTCTTGCGAGCCTTCGTCAAATCCCAAGATGCGCCCCTGGCCGATGCCCTTGCCAAAGCCGCAGAGACACTTGCGCGCGACCTCACCGGGGCCCTCATCGTGCTGGAGCGGGAAGTCAGCCTCGAACCCATGATCGAGTCCGGCACCCGCTTAGATGCAGAAATTTCCGACCTCCTTCTGGCCTCCCTCTTTTTCAAAAACAGCCCATTGCATGATGGCGCCGTCATCATAAGGCAGGGCCGTATCGCCGCTGCTGGTTGTCAATTGCCCCTAGGCCAGTTGCCAGACGATGCCGACCACCGCCTTGGAATGCGTCACCGCGCCGCCCTGAGCGTGTCTGAAGAAACCGATGCCCTGGTGTTGGTGGTCAGCGAGGAAACCGGCCGTATCTCTGTGGTCAGCGGCGGCACCTTGGAGCCAGTCCTCCGCGATGGACTTTCGAGAAGGCTGGCTGAAATCCTTTCCAATCGCCCTTCAGAAAGAAATAACGAATCTTCCGGCAACCGTGCAATAATGCACTTGCCGTCTGGACAAGGCCCCAAAGCGACAGGAGGCGAAAGTCGCCATGCTTGATCGCGTCTATTCAATACTCGTGGCTTTGGCCTTGGGACTGTTGGTCTGGGTTTATGCGCGCAGTCGCGAACGCGAAACTCTCGATAATCAACCCGTCTCCGTGGAGTTACGCCTGTCAGCAAGCCAGGCAGATCAATTTCAGATGGATTCGCCCGCCCAGTCGCAGATTCGCGTCACATTTGCAGGCAGCCCAAATGCAGTCCGCGAGTTGCGCTGGCAATTGAGCCAGGGCGATGTGGCCGTCCGGTTGGAATATTCGGTGCCCGAGGACCAGCGCGAGCGCGCAACTGTCGAAGACTCGGTGCGGGTCGATGCCGCGGATATCCTCGTTCCCCCAGGCATCACTGTGCTGCCGGTCGAGGGCCGAAACCGTGTCCCGGTTGCCCTCACTCGCTTGGGTGAGAAAAATGTCAAAGTTCGGGTTGAGGGTATCGGGACAGAGGAATCCAGACTCAAGGTCACACCAGAGATGGTCACGGTCAAGGGGGCACGAGTTGCCTTGGACCGCCTTCTGGAATTGCCCCTCAGCCTAGGCGCGCAAGGGGCCGAGTCGTTTGATCTCACTCTAGGTCGCCCTTTACGGGTTGCTTTGCCCAAAATGTGGGAAAATCGTTCCATCACCTGTGTGCCAGATAGCGTCGTCGTGCGTGTCGATCCACGGGCCCCCAAAATCTACACCCTCACCGATGTGCAGGTTCAATTCCTCTGCCCGGCAGGTTTTGCCCTCCGCCCACGCTTTCTCGATGACCGCTCCGGCAAGCTGCAAATCAGAATTCAGGGGCCCGATCTGCCCGCACAGCCCAAAGTGGCAGCGTTTATCGACCTCACCGGCGGAAAGTTTCTACCCGGCCCCAACTTTGAGCCAGTTCAAGTTCAATTACCCAAAGATTTCACCCTCGCACAAGAGCCACCCGGCCGTATTTCCTTTGAACTAATCGCCGCCGAAACTGCACCAAAACCGCTGGGTGTCGGATTACCTAGCCAGTAGATCATCCCACTAGCCCTTTCCAAAGCCGCGTTTTTATCGCACCATAGCCAAGGTGTGATTCTTTCGGATTTACCGAGCCTTTTCTCGCCATGCAACCAACTTCCGATGATAAATTCGTTTCGGCAGGTCACCGCGCCCTAGTTGACCTGCTTTGCCAAAATGCCCAAGCCGCTGCCAGGGATTTGGCTCTGGCTACCACGGTCCAAAAAAATGCCTGGCTTCTGGCAGTGGCTAACGCGCTCCGCAAGCAGCAAACTGCCTTGGTCGCCGCCAATAATGCTGATCTTCAGGCGGCCAAAGGCCTTTCAGCCGCCATGCTCGATCGCCTTACCCTCACCCCCCAGCGTTTGGAGGGGATGGCCAAGGGTCTCGAACAGTTGGCCAGCCTTCCAGACCCCATCGGCCGCGTGCGCGAAGACCGCCAATTGCCTTCAGGCATCCAGGTCCAAAAAGTGGGCGTCCCTTTGGGGGTGGTCCTGTTCATTTACGAGTCCCGTCCCAATGTCACAATTGACGCAGCCGGCCTGTGCGTCAAAAGTGGCAACGCCATCATCCTGCGCGGCGGCAGCGAGGCCCATCAAAGCAACAAGGCCCTCGTGGAACTTTGTCGAACTGAACTGGGCCGGGCAGGCCTTCCCGTCGATGCCGTCCAGCAAGTCCCCCTCACCGACCGTGCCCTGGTGGGCTGCCTACTGGGTGAGGGCGAACGGATCGATGTGGTCATACCAAGGGGTGGCGAAGACCTGGTAAGGCGGGTGTCATCCGAGGCCCGCATGCCCGTTTTGCGCCATTACACCGGCAATTGCCACCTCTATATCGATTCTCAGGCCGATCCGGCCATGGCTACTAGCCTGGTTGTAAACAGCAAATGCACAAGACCAGGGGTTTGTAATGCCTTGGAAACTCTTCTGGTCCAAAAAGAGTGGGCCAAAATCCATTTACCCGCCCTGTTGCAAACCCTGCAAGAAAAAGGTGTCCAAATCCGCGGTTGCCCCGAAGTTGTCAATCTGGGCACCCATATTGTTCCCGCCACCCCAGCCGACTGGGACACAGAATTTCTCGACCTCATTCTCGCCACGCGTCTGGTAGATGGTTTGGATCAGGCAATAAGCCATATTCAAAGGCACACTTCAGGCCACACTGAGGCGATTGTCACCCAAAATCCCGAAATTGCTGAGGAATTTTTGCGACGGGTTGATTCGGCTGCGGTTATGGTGAATGCCAGCACCCGCCTGCACGATGGAGGCGAATTGGGGCTAGGGGCCGAAATTGGCATCAGCACCAGCAAATTCCACGCAAGGGGCCCATGTGGTCTCGAGGAATTGGCTAGCTATAAGTATGTTGTGCGCGGATCCGGCCAAACTCGGGCCTGACAACCGTACCCGGCTCCTTTTTCTTCACAATTTGGCGGAACCCTTGGGCCCATGCTCCACGCCTTTGTCCTTGCCACTGTGCTGGTGCTGGCTCTTTTGGGGGCCCTTGCGGCTGCCTTAGCTGGAATGTTGCGCCGTGTCGGCAGGCAACGCAAAGACGAAATCAGCCCGGTCAGCCGTCAGCATTTTGAATTGTTCCAAGGCGAACCCCTCAACGAGGACACTCTGGAAGGCCTCAAATCCCGTTATCGCCAACTGATGGAGCAGGGCGACACCAAGGCCATCGAGTCCACCCTTCGTCCAGGAACCCAGTTTGTCATGCAGATCCGCGCCCTCGCCGAATTGGGAACTGCCGAGGCGGGCCGTATTCTCGAGCGTCAGGTGGGCCGGAAACTCTCAAGCGATGCTCTCGAGCAGTTGTGGTACTCCATGGACCTCGCCTGCGGTTTAAGGGCACTCAATCACACCGCCAGCCTGCCCACCCTCATGCGCTGTGCCGATGCCGCCCCCGTCGAACTTCCCCTCTCCCATTACCTCGCTGTCGAAACAGTCAGTTTCCTCGGCATCGCAGGCTACTTGCGACAGTCAGACTCCGAAATGGGCCGGGTGGCCGTGCGCGTTCTCAGAAGGGCCATCGAAGGTATCAGGCGCGGGGTCGAACCTTCCAGATTGGCCGAGGCGCGGGTGGGTGATCTGGTCGAGATTCTCTGGGACTCCCGGCCCGCCCGTGATGATCCACGCGTGGCATTGCTGCTCATTGAGGTCATAAGGGTGGTCCGTCGCCTGCCCGCTTACGAAGACCAGCCCAAAGGCAACGATTCCTGGAACTCCGAGGAGGGCGGCCTGCTCGACCCAACTGAAGGTGATCTTGAGGGATGGACCTGGCAGGCCTCCCGCCTCGTGGCCCTCGAACCCGGCATCCGCAGGTTTCTGTCCAAAATGCCGTTGCCCTTGGCCCGCTGCCTCGGAGGTGGCTCCGCGGTTGAAGAAGCCGAGTTGTTAACAGCACTCACAGAGCTGAAGGCCGATGTTTCCGACCGCCTGGTGTTACTGCTTGAAAGACGAAAAATCCATAATGTGGCCATGGCCGTGCGGTTGCTGGCGTACGCCCGTGCCCCACATCTCATCTCCGGCTGGCTGGTGGCTTGGACACGCTCCCGAATAGACCAAAATGCCAGGGCTCTGTGGCGCCCTTGGGGTCGTCAATCCGCCCGTTCGGCCATTCCAGCCGATTTTCCCTACTTGGCCATTCTCGATTGCCTCGGCAGATTGGGCTGCGCCGATGGTGAGGAAATACTCCTCGCAGCCTTGCGCGACCACGCCCCTTCCGTCAGGCGTGCCGCTGCCGCCTCCCTGGGCTGGCGCGAACCCATCGCCCACGACAAGGTCCGTGCAGCCCTGCACATCGGCAGGTCCGACCCAAGCTCCGATGTCAAATATGCGGTCCGCGCCGCGCTCGCCCGGTTGGGCGAGGTGCAAAGCCTGCAAATGTTCAAAAGGGGCCTGGAAAGTGAAGATCTCGGCCAGAAACTAGTCTCAATTCACGCCATTTCCACAGAAAACATCGGCCTGCTCTGGCCTGATCTGGATGCCCTCACCGATAGCGAAGACCCCGTCCTGTCACACCACGCCCGTGAAGCAGTCGCGATGCTGGCCGATGCCGACGCCCCGGGTTTGGGGCAATAGCCCTATGTTTTGTGTAATAATTTGCTGCCAAGCCTACTAATGGCCTAAGAATTCCCCAACTCTTCCAACGCGCCAATGTCAGGTAGCGGGTTCATGTTCAAAATCGCATCATCCCCATGCAGCCGGGTCGCACCCAAACGCGCAGCCTGGCCCAATACTTCCTCGTCCACTTGGCAGGTCACAATCACCTTGTCATCCTTGTATTGCTCTGTCACTTCACGGGCATGGTGTTTCAGCCAGGCCAGCAATTTGCCATTTGAGGCCTCCGCCTCCAAATGCACATGAAACAGGTCTGCATCAAGACGCGCCGCCACAGCCTGGTTCAATTCCGCAACACCCAATTTCTTGAAGGCGCTCACCGCCACGGAATACGGGTGCTTGCTTTGCAGAGCCTGCAAAAATGAAATATCAGGCAGTTGGTCCACTTTGTTAAAAACCAACAGCGTGGGCTTTTCCGAACAGTCCAGTTCAGCGAGCACCGATTCTACCGCCCTTATCTGTTCCTCAGCTAGCGGGTTGCTCGCGTCAACAACATGCAACAAAAGTCTTGACTGCCTCGCCTCTTCGAGAGTCGACTTAAAAGATGCCACCAAATGGTGTGGCAGGTCGCGAATGAAGCCCACTGTGTCGCTAAGAAGGATATTGCGCCCATCGTGCATCCGCCATTGGCGGGTTCGTGTGTCAAGCGTGCTGAAAAGCTTGTTCTCAGAAAGCACACCCGCGTCTGTCAGCGCGTTCATCAAGGTGCTCTTGCCCGCGTTGGTGTAGCCAACCAACGAAACAGTCGGTTCGGTCGACCGCGACGCCACCTCCCGCACCTTCCGCCCTTGCACAACCCGCAGCTTGTCCTTCAAGTCCCGAATTCGGTGATTCACCAGCCGCCGGTCTTCTTCCAGTTGCGTTTCGCCTGGGCCCCGCACCCCAATTCCCGCTTTCACCCGGCTCAAGTGGGTCCACATCCGTTTCAGGCGGGGAAGGGAGTATTCCAGCTGCGCTAGCTCTACCTGCAATCGAGATTCTGCCGTCCTAGCACGAGTTGCAAATATATCTAATATTAGCTCGCTGCGGTCTAGCACTTTGCACTTGGTCTCAGCCTCAAGCGTCTTGCCCTGGCTTGGGGTTAATTCGTTGTCAAATAGGATGACATCGGCCTCTTTAGCCTCCGCCATCTCGGCTAGCTCCCGCACCTTCCCAGAACCAAGGTAGGTTCCCAACTGAATCTGATGTCGCCTTTGCGTCAACTCCCCAACCACCACGGCCCCAGCCGTTTCAGCCAGTCCACGCAGTTCGCCCAAAGGATCTGATTCGTTCCATGGACGATCAGGAAGACAGACCCCCACCAAAAGGGCATGCTCCTGCTTCACACTCATGTCTGTACGCGTTTGGTCGAATCCCACCGTGTTTTCTATCTCCCGACTGCCCGTTTTATGGTTGGGCCAACCCAGGTTCTGTTTCTTGAAGGCGAAGATACTCAACGCCTTGACGCCAAGCTCACCTTATCTTGCTTGCGCAGTAAAACTAGAATACAAGCAATCCGTCGTTTGCGTGTTTAATTTGATCTGGGACATGATTCGGGAGTTCGCCATGGTGAGCGAAGGCGTGTTGGATAGACCTCAGGTAATCTCGGCTGAAACCACGCCTTCCCATCCAGTTGAAAATCCACAAACACATATAGGGAATGGACTTGTGGTAGCCCAACAAGACCCTGCCCCCAAGCCCGATGCCGATCCTATCGAGACCGACGAGTGGCGCGAGTCAGTCCGCTCCGTCGTCGCCCGTTCAGGAGGCGATCGGGCCCGATTCCTGCTCGATCAAGCAGAAGAGGCCGCCTTTTTGGCCGGGGCACCCGGTCACGCATCTTGCAACACACCCTATGTGAACACGGTTTCATTGCAAAACCAGCCCGCATACCCCGGTGATTTGGCAATAGAAGAGAGAATCACCAGCATGGTGCGTTGGAACGCCATGGCCATGGTGGTGAAGGCAAACGAAGCCGATGGCACCGTGGGTGGCCACATCTCCACCTTCGCCAGTTCGGCAAATCTCTACGAAGTCGCCTTCAATCACTTTTTCAAAGGTCCAGACCATCCAGAAGGTCCGGACTTTGTTTATTTCCAAGGCCATGCTTCACCAGGCATGTACTCCCGCGCCTTCCTCGAAGGCCGCCTGAGCGAGCAAAAGCTGATCAACTTCCGTCGTGAACTCCAGCCAGGCGGTGGCCTTTCCAGCTACCCCCACCCATGGTTAATGCCCGATTTTTGGCAATTCCCAACCGTGAGCATGGGCCTGGGGCCCATCATGGGCATTTATCAGGCCCGGTTCATCCGCTATCTCGAAAACCGCGGCATGAAGCCAAAAAGTAATTCCCGCGTCTGGTGCTTTTTAGGCGACGGCGAATGCGATGAGCCAGAAACCTTGGGGGCTCTCACCCTCGGGGCCCGCGAACACCTCGACAACCTGACCTTTGTCATCAATTGCAACCTCCAGCGCCTCGATGGCCCTGTTCGCGGTAATGGCAAAATCATGCAAGAGCTCGAAGCCTTCTTCCGTGGCGCCGGCTGGAATGTCGTCAAAGTCGTCTGGGCCAGCGAATGGGATGCACTCCTCGCCCGCGACCATTCAGGCCTCCTGCGCAAGCGCATGACCGAGGTGCTCGACGGTGAATTGCAAAAGTATGTTGTCGAGACCGGCGCCTACATGCGCGAGCATTTTTTCGGCAAATACCCCGAATTGTTGAAACTCGTCGAGCACCTCTCAGACGACCAAATCAAGGCCCTCCGTCGCGGTGGCCATGATCCATTGAAGGTCTTTGCCGGCTACCAAGAGGCCGTCAACCACAAGGGCCGCCCAACTGTGGTCCTTGCGCATACTGTCAAGGGTTACGGCATGGGCGAGGCCGGCGAAGGCCTCAACATCAGCCACCAGCAAAAGAAACTCAAGGCAAAAAGCCTCCTCGAAATTCGCGAAAAGTTCAATGTTCCCTTGCCGGTCGAAAAGGCCGAAAAAGCCGACTTTGTCACCGTGCCAGAAGGCAGCCCAGAACACACCTACCTGCACAGTCGCCGTAAAGCTTTGGGCGGCTACCTACCGCAGCGCAATCCAAAAGGCGGCCCACTCGAGGCCCCTTCCAACGACCTTATTTTGCGCTACGCCAAGGGCTCAGGCGAAAAGGCCCCCAGCACCACCGGCATCTTTGTCGACATGCTCGGCCAACTCCTCAAAGACAAAACCTTTGGTAAAAACATTGTCCCAATCGTCCCTGACGAAGCCCGTACCTTCGGCATGGACCCGTTCTTCACCACCTACAAAATCTACAACTCGAACGGCCAAAAATACGATCCAGTCGATGCCAAAATGGCCGTGGTCTACAAAGAGTCCACCGACGGCCAACTCTTGGAAGAAGGTATCAACGAGTCCGGGGCAATCTCTTCGTTCATAGCCGCGGGCACTTCGCATGCCAACCATGGCGTGCCGATGATTCCCTTCTACATTTATTACTCCATGTTCGGCTTCCAGCGTGTGGGCGACCTCATCTGGGCCGCTGCTGATCTCCGTTGCCGTGGCTTTTTGCTCGGTGCCACGGCAGGTCGCACCACCCTCAATGGCGAAGGCCTCCAGCACGAGGATGGCCACACCCATGTCCAGGCCTCGGTCGTGCCAAACCTGATGGCATACGATCCAGCCTTTGCCTTTGAACTTTCCTGCATTGTGCAAGATGGCATGCGCCGCATGTACCAAAACGGCGAAGACATCTTCTATTACATCACCCTCTACAACGACAACTATATTCAGGCCGCCATGCCAGAAGGCTGCCGTGAGGGTGTGGTCAAGGGCCTGTACCGCTTGCGCAAATCAACTGTTGCCAAGGGGCCCAAAGCGCACCTCTTCGGCTCCGGCTCCATCCTGCAGTTCACCCTCAAAGCCCAAGAGATGCTCGCCGAATATGGTGTCAGCGTCGATGTTTGGAGCGCCACCAGCTACAAAGAGCTGCGTCGCGATTGCCTCGAGGCTGAGCGCTGGAACTTCCTCAATCCTGACCAACCCGCCCGCAAGGGCTATCTGGAAACCGTTCTCGAGAAGGAAGAAGGCGTGTTCATCGCCGCAAGCGATTACATGCGCTCAGTGCCCGAAATGGTCACCCGCTGGGTACCAGGCGGCCTGTTCCCACTCGGAACCGATGGCTTTGGTCGCAGCGAAACCCGCCCGGCCCTCCGTCGCCACTTCGAGGTCGACGCACCTCACATTGTGGCAGCAACCCTCTTTCAGTTGGCCCGTAAGGGCCAATTCCCCATGGTCAAAGTGGTCGAAGCCTACAAAACCTTGGGTATCGACCCCAACAAGGTCAACCCGCTAACCGCCTAAAACTGAACCCGAACACATCGCGCCGCCAAATAGCCGGTCGGCGCCTTGCTATGGATTTGACCAATCGAAAAATTTGACACGGAGATATCGATGGCGACTGAACATAAGCTGCCACCCTTGAAGGAAAATGTTGAGATCGTCGAGGTTAATGCCCTCAAGGTGTCCGAGGGGGATCTGGTCCAGAAAGACCAACCCCTCATGGAAGTCCAAGCCGATAAGGCTGCCCTCGAGGTCCTTAGCCCCGCTAGCGGAACCGTTGCCAAAATACTTGTCAAAGTAGGGGACCAAGTCAAAATCGGCCAAGCCTACATCGCAATTGGCGATGGCGATGCTGCACCTGCCAAAGCCCCCGCTGCCAAGCCTGCGGTTGCTCCCGCTCCAATAGCCCAAGCCCCGTCTGCTGCGGCTGCCCCAGCCGCGGTGGCCCAACCAGCCGCCGCCCCCAAGCCAACCCCTGCTGCGGCAGTTGCCAATTCAACAATTAGCAGCTCAGCAGTTGCCAACTCAGCAGTTGCCGCCAGTTTGGGCCCAGTTTCGGCAAGCCCAGGCACTCGTCGGCTCGCCCGCGAGCTGGGTGTCGAGCTGCACCGCGTGGTGCCCACCGCCAAGCACGGCCAAGTGACCGAAGACGATCTCAAAAACTATGTTCGTCAGAGCCTGACTACCGCCCCAAGCTCAGGCGGGTCGGGTGCTCCCACCCCACCTCCACTTCCCAAGTTTGAAGATCAAGGCCCAGTCGAGCGGGTGCCCATGACCGCTATCCGCCGTGCCACTGCTCGGCAAATGTCACTCGCTTGGACTCAAATCCCCCATGTGACCCAAAACGATCTTGCTGATGTCACCGACCTGGAAGATTTTCGCCGCTCTCAAAGCGCCTCGAGCAAGGGGCCCAAGCTGACCATGACCGCCTTCGCGCTGAAGGCAGCTTCCATATTGCTCCGCGAATTCCCAGCGTTTAACTCCAGCATCGACATCCAAAACAACCAGATCGTGCTCAAGAAGTACATTCACATTGGTATCGCAGTGGACACCGAAGCCGGGCTGCTTGTTCCGGTGGTCCGCGATGTTGACAAAAAATCGGTCCACGAGCTGGCAGCCGAGGTCACTGCCATCGCCGAGCGGGCCCGCGCCAAAAAGCTCGACGGCTCAGAACTGTCCGGCGGCACCTTCACCATCACCAACCTGGGCGGAATCGGCGGTACCGGCTTCACACCCATCGTCAATTGGCCAGAGGTCGCGATCCTCGGTGTCTCCCGCGGGCGTTTAGACCCTGTGCTAAAAAACGGCCAATGGGTCCCCCGTCTGATGGTGCCGCTCTCACTCAGCTACGACCACCGCGTCATCGACGGCGCCGCCGCCGCGCGCTTTTTGCGCCGCATGGCCGACCTGCTTGAGCAGCCCATGCACATGCTGCTACACGCCTGACAATCAGCCCGGCCCACACAGTCAATCGACCGGGCCGGTGGACCTCCGCCGGCCCGCTTATTTTTTCGCTCAATCCAATACGAAATAATCGCATTACGATAGGGGTGTCCGATGGAAGTGATCAAGGCGCAAGTGCTGGTGATTGGTGCCGGTCCCGGTGGCTACGCGGCTGCCTTCCTCGCCGCTGACAAGGGCATGTCCACGGTTCTGGTCGACGCCTCACCCCGCATGGGCGGCACTTGCCTACAAGTCGGCTGCATCCCATCAAAAGCGATTCTCCATGTGGCCAAAATTATTAATGAGGCCAAAGAAGCCAGCCATTTTGGCGTGACCTACGGCCCGCCCAAAATCGACATCAACGGCGTGCGCGGCCATTGGCAAAAAGTTGTCGAAAACCTGACCCGCAATCTAGCCATGCTTCGCGACGCCCGCAAAATCAAATATGTCAACGGTCGCGGCACATTCCTCGACGCCAATACCCTCGTTGTCGATGGTAAAACCCAAGTCGTTTTCGAGCACGCAGTCATTGCCACCGGCTCCAGCCCCGCGATGCCTCCGCTGTTCCAAATTGGCTCCTCGAGAGTCATGGACTCAACAGGCGCCCTCGCCCTGGAAGATATCCCCGCCAAATTGCTCATCGTCGGCGGCGGCTACATCGGCCTCGAGATGGGCACGGTCTACTCGGCCCTTGGCAGCAAAGTCGCCGTGGTGGAAATGACCGACGGGCTACTACCAGGGGCCGACCGCGATCTGGTCGCCCCCCTCGCCAAAAGGCTCGCCACGCACTTCGACAAAATTCTGCTCAAAACCAAAGTCACCAAACTCGAAGAGGTGGGCAAAACCATCCGCGCCACCCTTGAGGCAGCCGATGGCGCAACCAGCCTCGAAACCTACGACCGCGTGCTCATCTCCGTCGGTCGCCGGCCCAACACCCATAACATGGGCCTCGAAAAAGCCGGCATCACCCTCGACTCCAAAGGCTTCGTCCCCACCGATAATCAAAGGCGCACCGCCGTGCCCCACATTTACGCCATTGGTGATATCGCAGGCGAACCCATGCTGGCCCACAAGGCCACCTACGAGGGCAAAGTCGCCGTCGAGGCACTCTGTGGCGAACCTGTCGTTTACGATGCCAAAGCTGTGCCCGCGGTGGTCTTCACCGATCCTGAAATCGCTTGGGCCGGCCTGACCGAGGCCGAGGCCGAAAAGAACAAAATCAGCTACAAAAAGCTTCGCTTCCCCTGGACAGGCAGTGGCCGCGCCATGACCCGCGGCCGCACCGAAGGTTTGACCAAAATTCTCATCGACCCCGCCACCGAGCGCGTCCTTGGCATCGGCCTCAGCGGCATCGATGCCGGTGAAATGATCGGCGAAGTGATGCTGGCCCTGGAAATGGGCGCCACCGCCCGCGACCTGGCCCTGACCATGCACGCCCATCCCACGCTCTCCGAAACGATCATGGAGGCGGCAGAGGCCGCCCACGGTTTTCCAACCCACGCCCTACCACCCAAGCGCTAGTTCAACACTATATAGGCATCGCCAATGTTCCCCACCGATAATTCGCAGGCTCCCTGGAGGCGTCAGATAGCCGCTGCCAGGCACCTGCTGGTGGTGCAATTCTGGTCGGCCATCGTCTTTCTACTCATTCCGCCGGCCATGCTGCTGGTCTGGTTCGCCGCCCCAGTGCGTCAACCCACCCGCCTTGACGGCATTCCCTGGCCCCCCACCGACGACTGGCTCCAGATATTCCTGATGCCCATTTTGGGCCTCGTCATTCTGGTGGTGATGGGGGTTTGGGGTCTGGTTACCTCCCTGCCATGGGCCTCAGCCCGCTGGCTCTGGTTAGTGGTGGGCTCAGCCGCTTGGCTGGCTGCAGGGTACTGCTTCCCCTCGGTTGGTTCATTCAACGGCATACTGGGGCTCTTTACGGAGCGCCGCGGGGCGCTAGTCATGCTGTTTTGGCTTTTGGGCCAAGGCGCCATATATCTGGCCTGGCCCACCCCCGATGCCAACTGGCTCGAACCCGTTGCCAAAACATCAACCCGCCCAGGTCGGCTGCCTGTAGGCCTGGTTTTTGCCCTCATCTGCTGGCTCTCCGCAGCCTCATTTTGGGCCATGGCTTATTGGCTATATGTTGACCCCATCCTCGGTACAGCCCAGTTCCCTTACACCCATGTAGTCCTCATCTGTTTTTTAATGGCCCTAGCCGAAGGCCTGGGCCTAGTCTGGCGCTACCGCCAACTGCGCGCTTACGCCGGCTACCACCTACTAAAAGAAGCCCAACCCTAACCACTTTGAATTCCCAAATCTGTGTTTCCCCAATTGTCGGGCACAATCATCTTCCAATGACCGCATGTTAGTTTTCCTTACAATACCGAGCCATCTGCTGCTAACTTTCCGCCCTCAGCACCAAGGGTGCGGCGCCATGTAGTCAGGGGCGACGCCCCTGGTAACCGCGCCCCAAAATTCCAAAGCCCTGAAGGGGCGACCCAAACCCACTCACCCATAAAAACGCTCAAATTTCCCCTCTAACCTGGCGCTTTTATTAGCACATTCTTCGCATTGCTGTAATGACTGCTTATTACCCATGTGGCTACCTCGACTGGCGGATTTGTTACCTTGCGGTTTGTGCAGATTGGCAGCAATTTACCTTTGGGCAATTGACTTTTAAAAAATTAGAATGGCATCGCTTTTTGGCAGTGATTGTCATGGATGAATGGGCGTGGGGGGGCGCAAAGGAGCAGCCCTTACTTGGAAGGTGCCCTTGGCGGATTGGTTTTGTTTGATGATTTTGTATGAAAGCCCCTGGGGGACCAGTGCTGCGCCAGGCTAGGGCAACCAGCCGGGAGGGCGCGATCCGTTTAGACACGGGTTGAGCCAGGGATTGGTGGGCATTGCTGCCGCGACCGGGACGCCCACATTGGGGCGGCGCGCCACCTGAACGGTTATGTGCCATGCCGGCATGGCAGACAACCGCCAAGAATAACCATGGGAACCGAACGCGGAACCGGGGACGGAAGGTGCCGGAAGAGCCGCGATTGTGTGTGCCAGCCTCACGCTGGTGGCACACTGTTATGCGGGAGTCAGCA
>CAIWHS010000460.1 GCA_903912515.1 uncultured Planctomycetaceae bacterium | reverse complement strand
TAATCGCGCTGGAGGATCGGGTCGAATTTGTGGTCGTGGCAGCGGGCGCATGCCATGCCTAGGCCCAGAACCGCATCGGCGGTGACATCGGTGATCTCGTCGAGAATGGTGTCCCATTGGCCGGCGGAGTCGCGCTGGTTGTATTCGTAAATGCCTAGCCGCAAGTAGCCGAGTGCTGGTGCGTTTTCGAGGTTACCGGGTTCCAACTCATCAGCGGCCAGTTGAAGGCGGATGAATTGGTCGTAGGGCAGGTCTGAATTGAAAGCCTTCACCACCCAATCGCGGTAACGCCATGCGTTTGGGCGAAATTCGTCGGCGCGGTAACCATCGGAATCGGCGTAGCGGACCAAATCAAGCCAGAGGCGTCCCCATTTTTCACCAAAACCCGGGCTGGCCAAAAGTTGGTCCACCACGCGAGCCCGTTCTTGGGTGGAGATTTTGCCAGAGGAGCAATTGGCAAGGAAGCTGGTCACCGCATCTGGTTTGGGTGGCAGGCCGGTCAGGTCGTAGGTAACCCGTCGAAGCCAAAGAGCAGGGTCGGCAGCTTCCGCCGGTTTGATTTGGTTGGCAAGCAATTTTTCGAGGACCCAGAAATCGATTGGGTTTTGCCGGGTTAAAGTTGGTTTGGAAATGGAGGCTTGTGCGAGTGGTTGAACCGACCACCACTTGCGGTCTTCGTTGGTGATTTGCCCCGGCTTGCGGGCCTTGGTGGAGGATACTTGTGGGGTATTTACGGCTGGCCAGGGGGCACCTGCTTCAACCCAACGGGTGAGAATAGCTGTGTGTTCTGGGGCAAGGGGCTTGGTGGGGGGCATGGCAGGAAGGCCCTCCTCACGATGAATCACCTTGAGGAGGAGGCTTTGGGTGGTTGGGTTTTTCTCAATGGGTGCGAGGCCCGATTCTCCGGGCTCGCGCAGGGCATTGGCGCTGTCGAGCATGACGCCACCTTTGGATTTGCCTGAAGCATGGCTGTGGCACTTGAAACAATGTTCACGCAGGAGGGGAAGGACATCTTGGTCAAAATTGAGGCCGCTAGCAGGATTAACCGGGATTTGATGTGCCAAACCGGGAAGAGCCATGGCCAGAAATAACAAAGTGGCGGGCATGCAGGATTCCTAGAGCACTTTACCAAGAACTCCAGTTTAACATCTGTGTTTATCGGATCCCATAGGCTGGTAAGCCTGTTTTTTAATTTTTAGTGAAATTTTTGCGCTACATGCAGATTGAATTTCAAGTATAGAATAGTTTCCAAGCGTAATCGAACTGATAGCAATGCGTTTTGATGTGTTTTTTAGATAAGTGCCCGAAAGTCCGCTGGGCTCAATCCATATTTGGCAGGGGTGTGACATGCCCATTGAAGTGTTTTGTGATTGTGGACGCGAAATTGTTGCCGGAGACGAATTAGCTGGCAAGCGGGTGCGGTGTCCACAGTGCAAGCAGGCTGTGGAAGTTCCGATGTTGACCGGAGGAGGGGCTGCTAGCCCTCCAACCCTGAAGTCTGGCAGCGGTGCGAACATTTCCAGGCCACCGGTGGGTGGCAGTGGATTGAAAAAGCCCGCAGGCCCATTGCCGGTTCCGTCGGCAGCCAAGCCTGCCTCAGGTGCGAGAAAACCGGCGCCTGTCGAGGATGTGGATGATTTGCCTGTGGTGCGGGCCAAGAAAAAAAAGAAAAAGTCGAAGGGTGACGAGGACAAGAAGCTGATTTTGATTGGCACCATCGTTGGCGCACTGATCATTTTGCCTTTGATCGGCTGGCAGGTAGGCAAGAAATTCAACCTGTTTGGGGGGGGCAACAACGCTAGTGAAGTGTCCTCGGTTGGTGGCAACAACTTGTCAGGTGGTACGGCAGGGCCCAAGCCTGGGACCATCGCAGCGGCGATCAACCCAAGTTTGGTAACGGATGAGACATTTTTTATACCTTCCGACTCTGTAGCGGTTCTCAGTTGTCAGATCGGACCCATGCTTCGGTCTCCCCTTGCCAAAAGCATCAAGCAATCGGCTGGTGATGTTTTTGCCAAAACTAAGGCCCAAACAGGGTTTGAACCTGAGCATCTTGAGAGGATTCATTTGATCTTTAACACCAAGGAATTAGCCGCATTGCAGCCCCCGGCTGGAATGAATGGTGGCGGCACTCCTGGTGGACCAGGAATGTCACCTGGTGGTCCTGGAATGATGATGCCCGGTGGACCAACCCGTCCTGGATTTGGGGGGCCTCCTGGTAGTGGCCAGCATAAGCAATCCGATGATAGCCGGGTGTTTGTCAGCCATGAAATGGGAGAAGAAGATGACCAAGGGCCTGGAAGGAGTGTGGTGGTAGCCCAGATCGGCGGTGCGTTTTTGCCCCCCGGTGGAAATCCTGGTGTTCCGGCTGGGGCCTATGGCAACCAAGGGGGGCCAGGAGGCCCTCCGGGTATTCCCGGACGGCCCGGTATGGGTGGCCCTGGCATGGGTGGCCCAGGTATGGGTGGTCCTGG
>CAIWHS010000459.1 GCA_903912515.1 uncultured Planctomycetaceae bacterium | reverse complement strand
GGGTTTCTGCTTTTGCGACTGCTGATTTCCAAAAAAGAACCAGCTAAGAGGCCCCTCCCGGATTCGAACCGGGGATAATGGATTTGCAATCCACTGCCTTACCACTTGGCCAAGGGGCCTTATCACTCATCTACCTTCGGATCATAGACCCCTTCTCCATGAGTAGCAATCCGTCTGTTCCAACGAAAAATAACCAAGGCCCATTGGATCCGCCTCTGGGTTGATATCAACAAGTCTTTGAATTAAACAAGTAAAAAAGCAGCATGAATTTTTAGCGAGACAAAAAATTCAATCAATTATTTATCAGCTGGAAAGCAGCTGGACATTGCATCAAATTTAGATTAACATTTGCCTCATGAACTCGATTTATGCCTTAACTCGAAGCGTCTCAAGCGGTCTGAACGACCGCTTCAGCCTTTTGAATGGCCTCGAACACCTCTTCTCGGTGAACGATGACATCCTTGGGTGCAACAACACCAAGGCGAACCTTATCGCCCCGCACTTCCACCACCGTGATCACGATATTCTCGTTGATCACAATGTTTTCGCCTTTTTTGCGTGATAGAACCAGCATGGAACATCCCTCCTGGACGCCGCCAAATCGCTCTGGTTAGTTTGGCAGGAATCCTTGCGAGGAGTTAGCATCTCCCCTATTCGCCCCCCATTCACTAGGGGACTTTCAAAAAGGCGGTTCCTTCCGCCCCTATGCTAACTATATTCCAACAATTAAACTGAGCACGCAAGCCCCGTTGGATAGCTTAAGTGCGATTTTCATTAGTTATTTATTGAATTACCTGCTTCAAGTAGCCAGCTAATAACTTACCGGGATGTCATTACCTGAAAAGGATAAGTGACCTTGGTTACTGTTTTGCCATCACTCTTACGATCTGTCGCGGTTACTTCCAGCGTGTATTGGCCCGCCCTGTTGGGTTGGAAAGGAAAACGAATGGAATGGAGCCGTCGCGACGGGTCCTCCGGGGTGGTGATTTGCCCCCTGAAAGACTTCGGGCTGACCGGCTTGCCAGCCTGGTCCAAAATCTGGATGGCCAAGTCCACATCACAATTTTCGGTTTTGGGATCGACAGTGAAATTGGCCACCACAAATGTGAGCAAAAAGGATTGCCCGGGAGCTCCCATTGCTGGCGCGGGTTCTCCGCCTGTGGCATAAAGCATCGCCGTTCTGAGAATGCCAAATCGTTTGTTTTCTATGGTAAATGGCTTTTCCAGTGTGCCCCGCTTGTTCGAGTTGCGATCGATGCAGTTGAGCCGCATCACATACTTCCCAGGTGGAATATCCTGGTCGGTTTCAGTGTAAGCAAAGGTGGGCAACATATCGCCGCCCAAGGGGCAGAACGCTTGCGACTCGCGGGGTTTCGCAGGCTCCTTGGGGAAAATCACCTGGTTTTTGCCATCAAGGATTTCCACCGTCATCGCATAACGGTAAAGCCCTTCGGAATTACCCTCACGCGTGGCGGTTAAGTTGCCCAAATCAAAGGCATAAAAAACCAAGTCACCCGGCAGGAAGCTGTCACGCTCGCGCCTCTCCGGACCCAACAGGCCCATAGTCGGTCGAACATTGCGAAAAACCAAGTCCCCCTGAAAAGGGCTCTGGGTCGCCAAAACCAATCCAAGCGCCAACATGCAAGCCATGACGCCGCACCTCCGCTGCAAAAATCCAGCTGCCCAAATCTTAACGAGTCAGCTGATTTCGGCGAAAGCTGAATCCATCAACGAAAATCAACAACCTTGGCTTGAAGGCGCCCCATCACACGCAAAACAGGTAAGAGTGGCGCCAGGCTGGGCGGATCGCTCCAAGTAGTGTCACTTATTTTCACATGCCCCGGCCCCACCTTACCTTGGCCCAAGGTCGCATCGATGCCACGCCAAGAACCACTTGCCCAAACTTCCGTCCACATGTGAAAGCCTAGTGCAGGTTTGCCAGTGGGTTCGTCGGTGATATAGACCAAACCCAGCGCGGTTCGAGACGGAATCCCGCTGGCTCGGCACACTGCGGCTGTGAGCATGGCATGCTGCCTACAATCACCGCGTAAATCTTTGGCAATTTGACTGGCCCTCGCAAAGCCTACGGAGCTAGTGGAGTTCATTCTTTGGTGAACCATTGCCTCAATCCGCAGTGCCTTCCGCCACGGATCCTTCTCTTCACCAATGGCCTTTGCCGCCAGTTCCGTCACCAGAGGATCAGAGCTATCAATGTAAAAATTTGATTCCAGAGCAGCCTTGGGCGGTTGGCCAGTTGGCACAAAACCAAACTCTCCGCCTTTCACTGTTAAGACAAAACTCCCGCCATTCTCCCCGCTAGGCGACTGACGGGTATCGAGTGAGAAAGCCTTGGATGGATCCTTGTCGCCCGGGAGCTGAAACTGGTAAGCAACCTCACGCAAATCATGGATGCGAGGAATTGGCCGGTCCAAAAAAACTAGGGTACGCGCTCCCAAATCAGGTGGTACTTCTCCCGGCTTGGAGGGCTTTTCTGCCTCTTCGCGGCTGCAACGAACTAATGAAACGGGACCTAACCCAGGCATATCCACACGGGATTTCACCGGCTTGCCTGCCCGAAGCCAAATTTCCAGCGCCGGCAGAGATATTTCTTGGTTGCCAACCTTCACCGGCTGGGGCGTTATTTCTACCTTGTCGAGCTTTTCCTTCACCACCCCAGCGGGTTTTTCAGGCGTGGCAGCGCTGGGAGTTTCGGTCTCCTCCTCACCCAAAGCACGAGCATCCAGTTGCGTGGGAGCCTGTAGCGACAGTTCGTAACTCGTCATTTTCCACGAGTCACCCTTTTGCCGACTTTTTTCCATCAAAAGTTTTTCTTGGGCAATCGGCCCAAGGACATCTGGCGGAAAGGGCAATCGCTGCTCAACCTTCCCTTGGCTGACAACCACCTCGGATCCCTCGACCCTTCCCTTCAATACCTGGCTTCCTTGATCGAGATGCTGAACCATTCCCATGGCCAGCACCTTGCCATCCTTCGTCTCAACCGTTGATTGCTCCATTTTCATGGGAACAACTGAGCCGTACCGCCTAACCAGAAGATTCATCACCACATGATGGTGGAATTCCGCCCCGTTTTTTGATTCGATCTCGCGCACTTCAGTGTGAATGTTGCCTGCGCGGGTCCCATCCAGATAATATGCCGCCTCCCAGATGTCATGAATCAATTTGCCTGACTTGGCAGTCAACACCTCTCCGGAAGCGACTTTGCTAGCTCCAGACCCACTCTTTATAACAAAATAAGTCACAGCCAAAGTCGAAACCAAAAAAAACGCCGACAACAGAGCTAAAAATTTACGTTTCATCAAAAACCCCGCAAAAATAAATGTATATAAAGATATAATTTTAGAAATCAGCCAG
>CAIWHS010000458.1 GCA_903912515.1 uncultured Planctomycetaceae bacterium | reverse complement strand
GGACCGTATCCCGACTGAAAGATATACTGGGCCCACTGATTCCTTCCTTGCCGTTATGGCTGGCTTGGACAGGCATGATGAGGAGGCGGCCCGCCTTGTTTACCAGCGCTACATCGGAAGTATCGTTCGCCTTGCCAGGAAAAAACTGGACCCTTCACTGGGAGCTAAGGTGAATGCGGATAGCGTGGCCCAGGAAGTCTTGGCAAGCTTCTTTTCGGGCCGAAAGAGCAAGAAATACATCATAGATGGCTGGCCGGCCCTGTATGGGTTTCTGGCAAGGATCACGCACCGCAAGGCGCTCAACCGCAACCGTTACCACCATCAGGTGAAGCGAAATGATCGGCTCGACCCTGAAGGTAACCAGCGGCCCCCGGCCATATCCATGGATGATTATCAAGCCGCCTCCCGTGAACCAGGTCCCGCCGAGGAAGCTGAAATCAACGATCTGGTGGAAAGCGTGCTGAATCAGTTCAAGCCAAGTCACCGCGAAATCCTTGAATATTTTCTCAGGCATCAATCGAAGGATCAGGCAGTGATTGCGAGCGGGTATTCCACCCGGACGGTTGAAAGGGTGATCGAGGAATTCAGGGACAGGATTCTCGGCCTGGATCGTGGGGATGATGGAACATGATGGAATCCACAATTTTTCTGGATCGAAAGGAATACCAGGACTGCCTGGAAGTTTTTGAGGAGTTGTGGCGCGGTGGTGAAGAGCCGGATCTGCGCTTTTTTTGCCTGAGGAAGGCCCGGGCTACGCGCAGGCCCTCAGGGAACTCTTGAGCCTGGATCTGGAAATGCGTCTCCGGCGCGGTCTCAAGGCTTCGACCATCTCCTACCTGGAAAGTTTTCCGGGCGTGTCAATTTTTCCCGAGGAGATTTTAAACCTGGTGGAGCGGGAAATTCGGGTACGAAAGGCTTTCCAACTCCCATTGCCGGATCTGGCCGATTTGACGGAAGGGTTTCCAACCCTTTCCGTCCAACTCAGGCAGTTGTTCCGCAAGATTGGCAACCTCCCTCCCGAAATACCTGATTTCGATGGGATGGAGGAAATTGGCAAAGGTGGAATGGGTATCGTTTACAGGACGAGGCAAATTTCCCTTGAAAGGGAAGTCGCCTTGAAAGTGATTCGCCCCGACAGGATTTCCGACCCGGATGAGGTGGAATCCTACCGCAAACAGTTCCGCTTTGAAGCCAGAAAAATGGCCCGGGTGAATCATCCAAATGTGGTCAAAATATTCGGTACGGGTGAATTTGGCAAGGATTGGTATCTCACCATGGAATTGGTGGACGGGAGGTCCTTGAAACGGGTTTTAGACGAGGAAGGGGTGCTGGATCCCCTTGAGGTGGCGCGCATGGCCGTTCAGGTAGTCGCCGGTGTGATTGCCATTCACGCGACAGGGATTATCCACCGAGATTTAAAGCCCGACAATATCCTTCTGACCACAAGCGGTCAGGCCAAAGTGGCGGATTTCGGCCTTGCCCGGCCACTGGATGCCGAACAGGGAACCCAGCAAGGTCTTTTCAAGGGAACGGCTAGCTATTGTTCCCCGGAACAGGCAGCCATGGATGGGCGGGATCTTACCGAAAGAACCGATGTGTATGGCTTGGGAGGGGTATTGTATGCCGCCCTGACCGGCCATTCCCCTTTTCCGGCGGAAAGAGAAATCTGGAAGACCTTGGAATTGGTCAGAAACCAACCAGTGGTTCCAGTGAGGCGATTACGCCCGGATTGCCCCAGAGATTTGGAAACCATCTGTCTCAAATGCCTGGAGAAGGATCCTGATAGGCGATATGCGTCCGCCAGGGGACTCATGAATGATTTGAATCGTTTTCTGGATGGACGGCCAATTCAGGCGCGTCCTGTGGGTTTTGTGGAAAGGATATGGTTGTGGTCCAAAAGAAATCAGGCCCTGTCAGTTGCCCTGATTGCCATTGGCATCATCCTGACGACGTCTCTGAGTATTTTTGTTTGCAGAAGCTGGTGGATGGTGATCGAAAGGGAAAGGGCAAATTGGAGAGAAACCAACACCTATCTGGCTTCCACCGAACTGAAAGCCTTGATTGAAAATTCCCCTGAATTTGAGGGATCATCTGATCTGATTGAATTGAAAAAGGTCCTTTTGAAAAAGACAGCATATATTACCGATTCATTTTTAAGAAATTTATCTAAAACCAAATAAAATCTCTATTAGTATTTTTTCTTATCATTTTGCTAATTTTTTGTCGTTTTATTACAAATCAGGTGATTTGAAATTACCCAGAGGTGCTGGGTGGATTCTTGATTAAAAAGGATTGGTAACAAACAGGAGGTTGAGATGTCCCAGGTAAATTTTCGGAATGGATGTGCATTGGCTGGAGTTTTGGCCACCTCCTTGATCGCCGGGGCTTCCCCGCCATGGGGAACCGAGGTCCAGGTGCGCGGTCCTAGGGGCGGGATTGTCCAGGTCGGAACTGGTGGAGTAGGGCCTCGAGTGCAGGTTCGGGTAAACGGGGAAATTGCACCCCTCCGGGATGACGTGGACTACCAACCACAAATTGATCCGGATGCCCCATTTCGCCAGGATTTAAATCAATACCGACTAGGAATTAATTATCGCGGGCGGCGGGGCGGTGGCGTTGAGATCACACGGGTGGTCCCCGGCACTCCAGCCGATTCATTGGGATTGGTCCCCGGCCAGGTGATCCACTCAGTCAATGGCCGGGTGGTGAACGTCTCTAACGCCAGGCGGGAGATTTTCCGATCAAACGAAAGGCTTTCCCTCATTATTTTGGAAGGAAGGTTTTGGTACAGGGTGACAGCCTTTCTGGAACCGATGGGTGCCATGGGGGCAGCCGGAGCAGCTAGCGAAGGTGGTGAAGGAATAAATTTGAAAATTGGTGGCGTCAAGAAGGAAAGAATCAACAATCCCTGAAAAATTATTTCTGTTCAGAAGCCAGGAAGTCCCTTTGCGGGCATCCTGGCGTACTTAAGGCGTCCGTAAATAAACGCGTTTATCTATGGTCATGGTCAATTTCCTGCCGGTCTTTCCGGCAATGTCCATACCTTGACTTTTTTGTCAAAACCACCGGTCACAAGCCTTTTGGAATCTGGGCTGAAATCGAGTGAGCTTACCACCATTTCATGTGCTTTCTTCATGTACATATTAGGTATTTCAGCGAATCCATTAGCATCGGATCCGTCAAAGAAGGTGATATTTCCCTCGTTGTCGCCGGCTGCCACCAGCTTTCCGTTCGGGCTCCAAGCTATGCAGTGCACAGGCGGAATCGCCGCCCTTTTTTGGACAAAAACTGGTTTTGGTGCCGGGCTTGGTTTGGAAAGATCCCAAAACTGAACCGTTCTATCCCTGCTTCCGGATACAAGAAATTTCGAGTTGGGGCTGAAGGCTAAGGATACACCATGAGTGTGTCCCTTAAGAGTGCGAAGGAGTTTCCTTGTCACAAGATCAAACAGGTGCACATCGGTTGGAAGATCTTGTCCCTTACCGATTGAGAAGGCGAAAAATCGGCCGTCTTTGCTGAAGGTTAAGGAACCTATCACCAACCCTTCCGGGTTGGGGTACTGAGTTTTGGCATCCCATCTAAGGCGAACTGCCCATCGAATAGTATCAACCACCTGAAGGGACCCGAGTTCTCCCCCTGCCAAGAGTTTGCCATCCGGGCTGAAAGCCAAACCACTTGCGCCACCTGTTCCACCAAGATTCGCATCACTCTCGAACAATTTTTGACTGTTTTCCATGCTCCATGCGGAAAACTTTAAATGGCCACCCAAAGCCACTTTTTTAATATCCCGGGTGAATGATGCAGTCCCTTTGGCACTCTCATAAATTTCGATGGATTTACCTGGAAATCCATTAGCGGCATTCCAAACCTTGATGGTGTCCTTGTTGTTATGCCAGCCATTTAGTCCGGCGGAAGCAACCTGCTTGCCATCTTGGGAAAACTGAACTGTTGCCAACTCGTGTTGGTGACCATCCAAGACATGATCAGGCTTGGCTTGTGCGGCAGCAATCGCAACCATGGAGCGTTCTTTTTTATTAATCGTCTTCGTGTTGGGGAATGCATCCAACGTCTCCTGCTGGATAGGCTCGGGCAATCCATTGACTTCCTCGACAAATGACGATTTTAAAACCGATAAATCAGATCCCGATGTGTCACCCAATCCCAGGTACTTCAGTTTTTTGCCGGCAAGAGGAGAGAGGTCCTTCACCTTGATATCCGCCATGGAAAGAGTAGATATGGGACAATTCCTGAGAGCCTCGATCGAAGTAGCCTTGCAACCCGTTATGTTCAAAACCTCAAGCGGCATTCCGGCGAGGGGCGACAGGTCTGCAATAGGACAGTTGTTTGATTCAAGAAAAGAGATTTTTTTACCACGCAACGCCTCAAGAGAAGAAACACTAGTTCCACCAAAACGAATATTAGTAACCTGGCTTTGAGATAATGCACTAAGAGATGCCAGCCCGCTATTGCCGGTCAGTTCCAGATGGCTTAAGGGCATGCCGAAGGCGGGCTCAATAGAAGTTATTTGGTTTGAATTGAGCGTCAAATTCTTCAAGGGCATCCCTTTTAGTGGGGTTAAATCAGCAACCTTTGAATTACAGATAGTTAGTATTTCAATGGGCTTGCCCTTCAATGGTGACAAGTCGGCGATTTGGCTACCTCCCTGGACCACCACCTGCTTGACTTTGTTCAAGGCTGCCAAGGGAGACAGATCTTTCAAGCCCTCTCCTGGCAAAAGGCAGGCGACGTCACCATTTGATCCCTTACCGATGACAGCCGGCTTGGAATCAGGGTTCCTTTTTTTGAGTTCTTCAACAACTGTCTGAATCAAGGCATCCGAGTCCACCTCAGCATGTATAGATTTTTTATTTTCGGTGGGCAGTTCTGGCGGTTTGATTTCATTCGGGCTTTCGGCAATCAATGGTTTCTGTTCTGTTAAATTCTGGATGGTCGTTGACCTGCTATCCTTTGGCCCACTACGTTCCCCCGCCCTTTCCAAACCAAGGGCTAGTTGCCCTTCTCCCGCCGGTTGCTTTTTGACCACTGAATAAGTGATCAAGATAAGTAAGGTTGATACCAACACTGCTCCAACAGACCAAAGAACCTTGGACGATATCCCTGTCCTGTTTTTCTCCTTGGAGTGCATTTTCGAAGCGAGCGTGTCTTCAAACAGAAAGGACCCAGGGTCACTACCCTGATCCTGTGTTACCACCAAGTTGCTTTCCGCCCTGATTCCCACTGGATTGGAAGGCGGATCCTCAGAATTGGTTAAGCATTTACCGGAAATGGACCGGTACTCCTGCTCGGCGACACCCAAGGCGGTCAGGGCTGCCTGAATATCCGAGGGCCTGAAACCAGGATCCCTTTGAAGCAGGGAATCAACTAGTGCCCCCAAGGCCGGCGGTGTTTCCGGACGGATTTGCATAATTAGAGGAGCTTCCTCGCTCCCAATAGCCTTTAATGTTGCGAGAATGCTGCCACGCCGGAACGGGTTCTTTCCGGTCAGGACCTCATGTAAGACCAGACCGGCGCTGAAGAGGTCCGCCCGCTGATCCACGGTTTGACCATTCGCTTGCTCGGGTGCCATGTAAGCCGGCGTCCCGAGGATGGCACCACTTCGGGTCGCATTATCAGCTCCATCCCCCGCCTTGGTGAGTCCGAAATCGAGGATCTTGATGCGTCCAGTTCGTTTCTCAATCCACAGATTGGAGGGTTTGATGTCGCGGTGAATCAGGCCAGACCGATGAGCATCCCCCAAACCCCTGAACAGGTCCCTCGCTACCTTGAATACTGAGGAAAAAGAGGGCAGTTTGTCCCGACGAGCCAACCAGGACTGAAGGCTCATGCCTTCCAGTAACTCCATGGCGATAAATGGTGCTCCATTGTCCTCGCCAACTTGGTAAATAGTGACCACATGGTCGCTTTCCACTTTGGCAGAGGCCTTGGCCTCCCTGATAAAGCGTTCCCTGCCTTCCGGTGTGGCCGAAAATTCAGGCCGCATGACTTTCAAGGCAACCCGGCGATCCAATGCCGTTTCTTCCGCCAGGAAGACAAAGCCCATGGCCCCGTCCCCGAGCAACCGTATCACCCGGTAATTACCAAGGGAGCCGATATCCCCATTCTGTTTAGGAGCCCGCAAAAAAGGGAAAGTGGCCATTTTTTCCCAAGTCCGTTTTGATTGTTTCCCGGTTACCCATGTTTATGCTATCAGTTGAGATAAGCCTTTGCCACAACTAGATTTCATGGATTCATGACGCGTAAAACGCCGTTTTTGTGATCCTCCTGTTGCAACAGGGAAAGCAACGGGAGGTGGGTTATGGGATGGATGCTTGGGCTGGTTTTTGTTTGCTTTTCTCAGAGACAAATTGGTTCCAATCCTACTCAGGAGGAACTTTCGGATCTCACCCGCCAGACTGTCTTCTTGCGATCGGCTGGAAGGTTCGATCAGGCACTGGAAACTGCCAAAAAGGCACTCGCCTCGGCGAACCGGATGCCTAGGGACGCCAGCAAATTGGAAGCAGTTTCCTACCTCCATACCCTCGCGGGAATAATAAGCGACGAAAGGGGGATAGGGGTTGAGGCAGAGCTTCATTTCCTCAAGGCCGTCGACCTGCAGAAAGAAATTTTAGGGCACAGTAGCGAATCCCATGCAGGCGCACTAATTAACCTTGCAACCAGTCGAATGATCCGGGGCCGCAATGACCTGGCTGAAGGTAATCTGGTCGATGCCTTGGAAATCCTCAGCGAAAACTACCCGGAATCCCATCCGCTCCGGATTTCTTGTCATGGCAGGTTGACCTCCCTCTATATGGCTGAGGGAAGAAATGGGTTGGCGATCCACCACGGTAAGTTAATGCTAGGCCTCCTCAGGGCAAGCACTGGGAAGGGTTCTCTGCAAGTGGTCGGGCTGGAAAACACCCTGGCTAACTTCCTCTTGGCTGAAGGCAAAGTGGAAGAAGCCAGAAGTTTGGCACAATCGGCTCTGTCGACCTTGGAGGCTAAATTGGGAAAAACCCATCCGGCCACGTTGAAACAACTCGAATTACTTGCCAAGATTTTGCTTGCCGAAGGAGACGGGGAGTCAGCCGCCAAGATATTCGATCGAATCGAGAATACGATCGACTCCATGGAAGCCTTGGCGAAGGCTTACTAAAAAGGTCCTTCCGGCAATTTTGTGGGTGGTAACTGGATGAATTATGCTTTTCCCATGGAGGAATCCGATGGAAAGCAACAACGAGCTCTATCAGCAGATACTGGGTCTATCCTCGCCTTGGAAAGGGTGGATGTGCGGCTTGAGGTGGAAGGGCAAGCTGTCCATATCTCCCTCGAGCAAGATTCTGAAAGTCGGTTCCGCTGCCCGAAGTGCGACCGGGAATACGGTTATTACGATTATGCCCCCGGTAGAACTTGGCGACACCTGAACATCTGCCAATTCCAGACGCTTGTCCATGCCCGTGTCCCCCGGGTCAATTGCGAGGAGCACGGTGTCGTCCAAGTCCAGGTTCCCTGGGCTGAACCGCACGGTCGTTTCACCATCCTCATGGAACGGTTTGTCATCGATGTGCTCCTGGCCTGCCAAACGGCCTAGGGGGCCTGCCAGTTTTTGAACATCTCCTGGGATCAGGCCTGGCATGTGATGGACCGGGCGGTCAAGCGGGGAACCCTGCGGAAGGAAGCGATTCCTTCGCGGTTCCTGGGGGTTGATGAGAAAGCGTTCCGTAAGGGCCACCGTTACCTGACAATTGTCAATAACATCGAGCGTGGGACCGTGGAATTCATCACGGAAAACTGAGAAAAAGCCAGCTTGGCAGCGTTTTACAACTCCCGCACATCGGAGCAATTACAAGCCATCGAGGCAATCGCGATGGACATGTTGGAGCCCTATGTCCAAGCCACCCTTGAATGGTTGCCGTTAGGCAAGGACAAGATCGTCTTCGACAGAATCCACATCATGAAGAAGATGAACGAGGGGGTGAACAAGGTTCGCAAAAAGGAGCACTAGGCATTTATGGCCTTGGGTAGCAACACCCTGAGCAAAACCAAATACCTGTGGCTGTATGGGGAGGAAAACATCCCGGAGCACCGGCAGGAGGAGTTCATTGCCCTGAAGGAGACCACACTGAAAACTGTCAGGGCGTGGTCCACCAAGGAAACGCTACGGGGGTTATGGAGCTAAAAAAGCGTCCATTGGGCCAGGCGTTTTTTGCCTCATTGAAGAAGTGGGTGGACCGGTGCCAGTTGGAACCAATCAAGCGGGTCTGCGCCATGATCCATCAATGGCTCGAAAATGTTCTGACATACTGCAAGCACCCGATCCCCAACGGGGTGGCCCAGGGCCTGAACAGCAAGATCATGTCCATCAAGAGAAGAGCGGAAGATTTCAGGAATGTCGAGAATTTCAAAACCGCCATCTACTTCAATTGCGGCGGCCTGAGCCTCTACCCATAAAATTCCCGGAAGGACTCTAAAATTAAGGCACCTGTCCAGTTTTCAGGGTCCACCACACGAGCGAATTTCGTGCCCTCAGGCAGACATTGAGAACCTTCAATTTGAAAAGGGTCCTGCTAATATGAACCTCAATTATAGGCAAAACCCCGTATCGAAGGAGAGTCCAATGACCTCAAGATCTGAGTTCGCGGATCTCACCAAAAAACTTCTTTGCGAAGTGCCGCTGACCTATCAAGATCTCGTTGCCTCTTCGGGCATCTCCCTCGGAGCAGACGAATCGCCAGCATGGAGACGCGAAGCCCACCAGAAGCTTCTTAAATGCGCCGCGCCGAGCGCGGCATTAGTGCTCGCGTCGGAGATCATCGCCCTGGCTCACCAGGAAATCCTTGACCATAGTTCCATAAGAGCGCACGCCTTCGAGACAATCAGCGATAAGATTACCAAAGAGGAACTTTTCAAGCTCGGTATCATTTCGTGCGTGGCGAACCCAGAGCGTTCTGAATTCGGAGTTCTCCAAGCCATTTTCGAAAGGTTCCCTATAAGTACACTTCAACTTTGCGAGCAGATGGCTCTCAATCGCGACAATACTTTCGATGTTCGGGAAAGAGGGCTTCTTTTCATTCGAGAGGAAGATAGCGGTCGGGCTCGTCGTTTAGCGGAGCAGTTGCTTTTGCGGAGCGATTCAGCAGAATTGCAGGAACTCGCAACTCAATTCATCTCCTCCATACCCGTCGGGACCATGGAGACATATCCAAACAAGCCCGAGTTTTCTCCGGAGATTTATAACAAATCTGTAGAGGCGGGCTCTGCCTTAACGGACCTGAATGTTTCAGCCTCGGACCTATCATCAAAGATCCATGGATTACTTGGCGACTCTTTCGTTGCGTACGTTTGCGATCTTGCTCTGTACAGGTATGCCAGTCGTGCCGACTATGAGGAGCCTCTTTTAAAGCTTGCTGCAGCGATACCGGAGTTAGACTTTCTTAAAAAACTTTATTAGTCATGACTGATACATAATCCCCTCAGGTGAGATGAAGGATGTGAAGCCTTACGGCGAGGAGGAAGAGCTTCCCTCAACGGATTCACTAGTACTATCGTGTCCTTCCGGCGAAAAACCTACTTTGTGCGGCTGTTAGTCTTGTGGTTTTTCGAAACCACAGGGAGGGTAGTCGATGCGAGGGAAACGGGTCATCCGGCTTGAGGCGAAGTGGCCGGAGGTCGCTTCCGGTTACGCGTGCAGCGATTTGACGGTGCGGGCCTACTGCAAGGCTCGTCAGGATGCCGAAGCCTCCTTTTTCTTCTGGCGCCGTGGGGCAAGGTGATCGAGGTGGGCTGCTGGGCGCATGCGCGCCGTACGTTCGTTGAGGCCGATAACTCGGCGCTGCTGTAGTCCCACGAGGCGGTGGCCCGGATCAGAGCTTTGTACCAGATCAAGGAAAGCATCAAGGGCCCGGATGCTGCCGGCAAATTGGCGGCGCGGGTTCGGAACGCGGTTCCCCTGCTGGGAGACCTGAAGGCGTGGCTGGAG
>CAIWHS010000457.1 GCA_903912515.1 uncultured Planctomycetaceae bacterium | reverse complement strand
GCCGGCTAACCCGGTAGGGCAGCAGTTTGTCGAAGACCTCCTGTGGCGGCACCGGCCGACCGCCGCCGTACTGAGGCTCGCCCAGAAATTCCACGGCGTGGATCTTCGGCAGCCAGGCATCCGTGTCCCATTCCTCCAACGGCCACAGGCGGTTGCACAGTTTGATCGGGTAACGTTCATACAGCTCCGGGCGGTCGGTGTAACCCGGCACCCCCTGGATCTGCCCCATGTTCACATGCAGGCGTGTCAAAAGCCGCAGGTACGGCTCGTGTCGCAGGTGGTCCGCCACCCAGCCCCCGCCGATGTCGAAGGCCTCGCGTTTGACTCGCAGGTGCTCCCACAGCGTGCCACGGTCGGTCCCCACCTCGATGGCCGCGTATCCAAGCGGCAGGGACCGCCCCGCATTCAGGCGGATGAATCCCCGGTCCCGCGGCGGGATGATGGTTTCCAACCGCTCTTCAGCCTGGGGCCAGAAGGTCTGCCATTCTCGGCGCTCCTTGGGGAACCACAGCCGCAGCGACCCCACCTTCAGCGGTGCATTCGAGGCGTTGGCGATGTGGATGATGACCGTGTCGGGTTCAGCGCGGCTTGCGGGCCCGAGGAAGGTGACCGCCGAGATCCAGCGCTCGGGGGGCGGAAGTGCCACTTCGGACTTCCCCAGTCCGTCCGCCTCCAGGGAGAATCGCCCGCCGGTCCCCCAGCGAGCCGCCTTGCCGTTGAAGGTCCAGACCGTCAGCGCGCCGGCCGGGGGTTTGCTGGGGGAGGCCATGTCATGCCAAGACCACTCATCCGCCTTCAGCAATTCCGCGGGTGTTTTGCCGTCGAAGGTGCCCGGCAACGCGGGCCCCCGGACGAACAACTGGACTTTTGCTGAAAGCCCTGGATCGCGCGGCCGGCGGTACTGCATCGTCTCCGCGACCACATGCGGCGTGACCGTCACCCCGGCGATGCCGGCGGGCTGGGCCGCATCCGAGGACAAGACCAGTGACAGCACGGTAACCAGGGGGTGAAACGCCGACATGATGGGCTTCCTGCTTTCCGATGTGGGACCAGCCCATACGGGCGGTGATTGATCGAGTTTAAGGCAGACGGGACTATCCCGGGGCAAAACTCACTGTGTCAACATCGCGTGAGACCACCGGAGTTATCTGTGATTGAATGATTTCAGGGGAGATTTGACCATGTCCAAAAGCAATCAGAACGGCGTCACTAGGGAACCCGAGGCTTTGGTCAGGCCGTCGAGGCGGATCATCGGGCACTCGGACAAGTCGCGGATCCTTGTGGAGGTGGACCAGGCGCGGGCGACCGGCCGTGGGTCTGCGCTGTCGTCGCGGTAATCGCAGTAGCCCGGAGGTCCAGCGCAATCTTACGGTGGCCAGGCTCGTCCTCCTTCGACACCAATCAGGGGCTTCGCCTTCGGAGCGGCAGACGGGAATCCCTCGAACAAGACCTAGCGCCGCCACCCGTCATCGAATTTATATGCATATACCCAGCGTGCCTGCCGGTTAGACTTCGGTAACAATAAATACCCGCAGTCCGGTTTTCACTGTGGTTTTGCGGTGGAAATCGGGACCAACGGCGCAACATGAGCAATTCCATTTTGCCATAGCAGCTGAAGCGCTTTTTAATCATTGGATCCCTGTCAAAATTCACACTTTTACACGGCAGGCCGCTGAAGGGTTACCAAAGAAATAGATTCCCTGAACATAATAAAAACAGAAATAGAACTACAACTTCAAACCGCCAAAGATGAATTAAAAGCTGCCAAAGATGCCGTGGAAACCATTCAAAAAAAACCGTGACCCTTTTGCACTTTGCTGCATGGGCCATTAGCAATCCAAAAGCAAAAGGCCACCTTTCCTATTGATTTGCCACTAAAAGCCTGAGATTTTGCCCTTAGTGGCTTGGCCGTATCCGGCCCCACCGGGTCTCTGGCCTTTGACGCGTCCAGTCAGGTGTCTGGCGCCATTGGCACAGAGTCCGCCGACGGTATGCTGAATCTTCAAGGTCCCATGGTCAATGTGGGCAGCTAACAACCAGATCCGCATCGATTTCTCCATGGAACCGTGAGCCAAGCATCATGAATCAGGACATCCTTTCTTTAGTGCAGCAAAGTTTCGCGGATTTTTTCGAATCCACGAACCATTTTCAGGAACTGTTTGCGCAAGAAGTCGCGAACGCCACGGACCCCGCAAAGAAGGAGGCCTTAGGGGAATACATTGGATTGATGCGCACCACCCAGGCCGAGTTGCAGCAGGTTTATCCCGGTGAAGTGGAAACCATGGTTCAGGGCCTCAAGGATGCCGAAAAATCCTTTGCCGCCCTGGAACAAAAAAAGGAACAGCCTTTTCTCAGACTTGGAAAGTCTGCAATTAAAATCCAAGGCCGCCATCCAGCAAGCAGAAGCCACCAAGGCAGAACTGGCCATAACCCCAAAACCGCCCAGCCTGGCAGATCTGGCCGGCAACGGCTTGCCGCGATGGCGCGGCGGCACGGGGCGGAAAACCAGACGGCCCACTCCCCCTTGCTGCAGGATGGCCCCCTGTTGCAAAGCAAGCTAATGGGTATAGCTCCAACCCAAACCCGATGTTCGAACCACCCGGACCAAAGCAATCGGCAACATCTGGGAGAATTGGCCGACGATTCCTGCCAATGCCCCGGAACCAAATGACAGACAGTGAACCGTAAACCGCAAGTCACCCCCATTCCCCTCCACCCGAAGGAACGATCATGGCCTCACCTCAGACAAAGCCGGCAGCGGCGCCCCAACAGGGCGATTGGCAGGAATTGGCCAGGGTCCTGCTGGACGAGGCCGACACCAACGCCCTGACAGCCCTTGCCGCATCGCATACTCCGGCGGCAGCCGGGCAAGCCGTGCGCTTTGGTTCGGCCTCGGAACTGCTTTACCGCCTGCAGGCTGATTTCTCCGTGGACAGGCCGCATGGGCCGGCCGGCTCCGGTTTTCACGATGGCGGCATGCACCGGTCAGTCCACTTCAAGACGCGACAGGGGGGCAGGTTTTGGTCGCACCTCAGCCTGCTGGCCCTGGGCCTGGCGGGGCGGGACGCGCTGCGCACGCTGGGCGGTGCCGAATCCGCCGCGACAGCGGCGCTGGAGGAGCGCGGCCTGGGCATGACCCGGCTCTTGGAAGCGACGATGTTTTCCGTGGTGAACCTGTTCGCCCAATCCACCATTCTGGGGGAGGCCCTGACCCGCCTGGAGAACGACCTGGGCCTGCTGGAGACCGAGATCGCCGCCGCCGAGCAACTGGCCCTCGCGGGCCTGAACACCCCCGGCCAGACCGACACAGACCTCCAGCGCCGGCTGCACCTGCTGCAGGTGCTCCTCGACCAAAAATTCGCCCAGACTGACGACAACTGCGCCGACTCGCTACGGCTGTTGCGCGCCAGTCAAACCCCGGCCTGACCGGCTCGCCGCCCGACACACGCACAGGAGCATCAACATGGCACTCGCCTTCAGCCGCACTCTGGAAGAGATCATCGCGACACGCGTCTTTCTGACCGCCACCGACGGTCTCGTCGACATCACCGCCCTGGGCCAGGAGGGTGAGGGGGGCGAGGGCGGCGTGGTGAGCGTGAACGGCAAGTCGGTGCGGCTGGCCTCGGAGAACAGCTTCCTGACGCTGGGCTGCTCCCCGGACGGGGCCGGCCAGATCGCCCTGCGTGCCGCGGGCGGGGAGGGATCGATCGTGCTGACCACACCCACGGGCGGCAGGACCGCGCTCTTGAGCATCTGCCCCGACGGGGTGCAGGTGGTCTATGGCCCGGCGGCGAACCCGAGCACGGTGCGACTGCTGGACGGATCGATGGAACTGGCACTGGGCAGGCAGGGAGGGCGTGTCACCCTGACCGATGACTCGGTGGTGCTGCGGGTGGGCAAGACCAGCCTGGAACTGACGCCGAAGGGGATCGTCTCGCGGTGCGGCGGCTCCACCTTCCGGCTGGTCGCCGACGATGACACGCCCGGCAGGGCATCAGACTGAACCAAGGCGCGACGGGGGAGAAGGCCATGAACATTCTGGATGATTTTGAGAAGCGGTTGGCTGGCTACAGCGCCTCGCTGCGGGGGCTTGAGGCTGACCTGGCGGCAACGGCGGCGGGGCTTGCCGATCCGGTTAAGCGCGCTGCACTCGAGCAGTTGATCCTGTCGATCCGCGGCAAGCTGGCCGGCATTGAAACGGCGGGCAGGCTGGAGGTGGAGGGGGCACAGGCGCGTATCGATGCGGGGCTGCGGGCCTTGGAGGAGCTGCGCGCCCGCAAGGAGGCACTGGCCGAGCGGATGAAGCAACTGCGCGCCCAAGCTGGAAAAACACACGCATGAGCCTTTTACCCGTCTTGGCACCGCATTCCCCGGTGGCACTGGCCTACGGCCGGCTGGGCGATGTGCGCGACCTCACCCCGTCCCTGTGCGCGATTGAATCGGCCAAGGCTATCGGCGTGATGAACAAGGAGAACCCCCGCAAGGCGGCACGGGTGATCGCCGGCTGGCTCTCCACGCGCGAGGCGGTCTGGTGGGCGGCGCTCTGCCAGTCGCAGTTGATGGAAATCCCCGGCATACAACCCGAAACGAAAATCCTGAAAGCCGTCATCGAGTGGGTGCGCCAGCCAGGTGAGGCGACCCGGGCGCCTTTCAACAATCAACAGATGAAGCCGGCATCGGTCTCGCTGGGCCACCTGGTGGCCGCCGTCACCCTGACGCGGGATAGCCTGTCGCCCGTCGAGAAGAGTCCGGTGCCCTGCCCCGCCGGACTGGCACACCGGATGGTGGCGCTGTCGGTGCTGGCCGCGGCCGATGAATGGCCCGAACCGGGCCAGGCAGCCTGTCTGGCCCACTTCCTGGAACTGGGGCTGGATGTCTCCGATTGCAAGCTCCCCTGGCAGGAGACCGCCATCGAGAAACACCCCGGACTGCGGCATGATACCAACCCGATCAAAGGCAGGAAGAAACTGGGCAACATCTGGGAAAACTGGTGAGCGCGCGCACCAAAAAGGCTAGGGCACAGATTGGCCTGGGACCCGCCAGGGCGGTGACGGGCCCGCTGGACCGCCGCTTCTGAGGCAGGCAACCACATCGATGCCCTCCAATCGTTACAATGCCCTCTTGAGGTGAGATCGTCGAGTCAGACTTGTAGGCACCTGGCCATGGCACTATTCTCGCAAAAAAATTCGCCGCTCCAAGTTTTCACCCCGCTAGACGAGGACACACTGCTGCCTGTGCGTCTGGCCGGGTGGGAAACCCTGAACGACAGCTTCGAGTTCACGCTGGACCTGCTGGCCCCCAGTCACACTGATATCCCGTTTGAGAAACTGCTGGGGCAGGATGCGGGCGCGCGGGTGACCCTGACAGACGGCACCGTGCGCCGCTTCAACGGTATAGTCTGGTCCTTCAGCCAGTCGGACAGCGACGAGGTCTTCGACCATTACCGGATGGTGCTAAAGCCCCACCTGGCCAAGTTGGCCCTGGTGAAGCGTTCGCGCATCTTCCAGAACCGGACGGCCCTGGAAATCCTCAGAAAGGTGCTGGCTCCCGTGGGGGGGGCCGAGTACGAGGTGCATGAAAAGCCGGATGTCCGGCTCTACTGCACCCAGTACGATGAGACTGACCTGGAATTCTTCCTGCGCCTTTGCTCGGAGGAAGGCATCAGCCACCACTGGCGGCATGGCAAACGGCATGATGGGGTGGACGGTGACAGGGCCCCGGTGCTGCAGGAAAAAAAGCATCACCACAGCCCCACCCACACTTTGGTTCTGACCGGCAACACTTCCCTGTCCCAATCCACCGGCGAGGTCGAATACCGCACCGCTGTGGGCGGAAGCGAGCAAAAGCCGGCCATCCGCTCTTGGCGGGTGGAGCAAAAGCTCGCGCCCACGCAGGCGCTGATGCTAGACAGCCATTTCCAGTTTTACGGGCAGATCCTGCAGGCCACAGCGACCGGCCAGGAAGTCACGCAGGCGGGGAGCAAGAAGTTCCACACGCCCGCCGCGCCGGGCCCGTGGGTGGCCGGTGAACGGTCCCTTGCCCGGCAATTCGACGCCATCAACTCCTCCGGCACCAGCGACCCGGCGGCCCTTGGCCGGATCACCGACGCACAGGATCACCGGGCCAGGGTGGCGGTCAATGGCATGATGGCCGACTCGGTGCGGGCCCATGCCAACGGTGACTGTAGCCAGATCACCGCCGGTTATTCCTTCCAATTGCAAGGGCACCACCGGCAGGACGGCGAGTGGCTGGCGGTGCGGGTGGACCACACGGTGGAGGTGGAGGGAAGCTACTGGGCGGGCGAGGCCGCCAGCATGAAACGGGAGGCGCGAATCGAGGCGGCACCCCTGTCGCTGCAGCAGCCGCCCTGGCCACCCAGGCCCAGGCCGACCGTGAAGGGTGTCGAGACTGCCATGGTCACCGGCCCCCGGGGCATCGACACCTTTGTTGATCCGTATGGCCGCGTGAAGGTGTATTTCTGGTTCGACCCGACCGCCCGGAAAAACTCGACCAGCTCCTGCTGGGTGCGCGTGGCCCAGGGCTGGGCGGGCAAAGGCTACGGGGCAGCGTTCTGGCCGCGGGTGGGCCACGAGGTGGTGGTGTCATTCGAGCGGGGTGATCCCGACCGCCCGATCATCACCGGCAGTGTCTACAACGGCACCAACAACCCGCCGTTTGAACTGCCCGATAACGTATACCTGTCCGGATACAAGACCCTGTGCCAGGGGGGCGATGTATCCGAGAACTACCACCTGCTGCTGCTGTCGGACGAGCGGGGTGCCGAGGTGGTGCATATCCACGCCGAGGCGCGCTTCAACACCACGCAGGAAAGCAGCCGTGTGAGCCTGCGACCCAAGACCGACATCAACATTCAGGGCTGATTTGCACCGGAAAAAGTCTTCTTCGGATGACGCGGAGGCCGCCAAAAGCCCCGGCCATGGACAGGCCGAGTGCCATTAGAATCCAAGTGCCCGGCTCGGGAACAGTAGCATACACTTGGGCCGCGCCGGTGGCCGTGGAGTGGGACCAAGTTGTGAAATTGGTGGAATAGGCCCCGTTTTGCCCTGAAACCACAGGCACGCTGTTCTGCCAGATGAAGTAATTGTTCGATGAGCTAGTCATATCTGTTGTGTCGAACACGAAAAAGTATGTGGACGCCGATCCATCAATTGCCCAGTTGAGGTTATCGAACGAAATCAGTTGGGCGGCGGTGGTCAGACCAAGTCCGCTGGCAATGATCGGGCCGGTGGTGGCCAGTTGGTTAAGGGGGACAGGGTTTGTACCCGGAGCTCCTGAGGAGGAAAACAGGCTCAAGTTGAATGTGCCAGAAAGCGGGACTGTGGCCGAAAGCCAAACATTGATGCTGGTGATGGTGGTCGCATTCACGCTGTTGGTAAAACTCTGTCCACGGGAAAACAAATTAGCCCCGTTTTTTCCGACCACACCACCCGTAGTGCTGTAATCCGAAGTGCTGGTCCCGGTGTCATACAAAAGGATGTCAGCCTTGGCTCCTGAAAAATACCTTTTACAAGCAAGTTCCAAGGCGCAAAAAATAAAGACAAAACTATTGGTAATTTATCTATACAGTCTAAT
>CAIWHS010000456.1 GCA_903912515.1 uncultured Planctomycetaceae bacterium | reverse complement strand
GCTTAGGCGGTGAACGGTTATAAAATAAAATATTTATTTTGAATGCAGTTTTTCACTAGCATCTTTTCGTTTGGCCAAGGCTTTGGCTTTACGCTCAGCCTGCTTGGCCAACCATTTCTCTCGGCCACCATTTGACCACTCTGCCTTTTTCTTGGCCACTTTAGCTTGATGGGCCACTTTTCGCTTGGCTAGATTCTCAGCAGCCTTCTGGGCCTTTTTCTCAAGCTTTTGTGCCAATAGCTTTGCCTTCTTTTCAGCACTGGCTTGTTCCATGGTTGCAAGCAGGTTGGCGTCCAATTCCTTTTGCCTAGCTCGCCAATCGGTTTTGAAATCCTTGTCGCCAGTTATTGGTGTATCAGCCATCGCTTAGGTTTCCGATTCTGGGTTCGCTACTTTGCCTTAGGTCATTATGGGGTACAACCGGCTCAGGTAAACCATGCTGCGCTTGATGGTGTTCACCTCAGATGTTGGTTTGCCATTCTTGCTGTAACACCCCATGGCACGCACCAGGTACCTAATATTTAACTCACTGATGGCAAGGGCTGGAATCGCTTGAACGGGTACAGGAACAGGTTGGACCGAGTTGGCATTAGCCAACCAATTACTTTGAGACTGTTCAAAAAACAGCTCCACAAACAAATGGTGATATCTTCGCCATGCCTATTAGGCTCAACATGAGGCAAGAAAATAGCCTTTTCCAGCGATCCCAACCACTGCCCGATTTCTGAGTTTGAAATGCCGATAGGATAGTCAAATAAAAAACCGCAAGTCCCTACATAGTAAGAACTTGCGGCCCAAGTCAGACAAAATCGGGGCGACCGGATTTGAACCGACGACCTCTTGCACCCCAAGCAAGCGCGCTAGCCAGGCTGCGCCACGCCCCGGATCCTTGACTGACTCTTTCTTGTTAGCCTTCCCGAACCACCGAGTCAAGACACCTCTCCCTTGCCTAACCTGTTGAAACGGCACAATTTGGCCCTAAAAATCGCTTGCAAAACAGGGGCCGATGCATGATTAGGGCAATTTGCAGGCATAATTAAATTAGCTCTAGTTCTTTGCCCAAAACGGGAAAACCCAACCCGTGAATTTGCCCTCCATGCAAAACCGGAGAAAGTGGGCCGCCTGGAAAATCGCAGGCGGGGCCCTTCTTGTTTTCGCAACCATCGTGGCTTTGGCAATCAGTGGCGTTACCGCACTCAGCAAATGGGGCTTCCTGACCTGGGTAGGCTGGATCAATTTGGTAGCAGTTTTTGCCAGCAGCTTAGCCTTGGCTTGGGTGCTTAGGGCCCGGAGAACCGGACTTTCACTGCCCCAATCCCCCCCCACCTACTTGGATAGCACCGAGGCCACTATTTGGACACGGCTGCTCGAATGGGTGAAAACCATTCGCCCAGACGCATTGGCCGAAGATACCGAACGGTACAGATGTTTAGGCGAACTGGAAAGCATCCTTTACCCAACAAACGCAGTCCTAGGGGCACCTAGCTGGAAAGACCTCACCCTCACCGAATGCGCTGCCGCTATACGCCTCACGCAATCTCGTCTTGATGGCGATGCTCGACGGATGGCTGGCCCCATTCTGGACATCCCTCTGGGCGACTGGAAACAAGGCTGGCAAGCGCTGAAATGGTACTGGCGTCTTGCCCCTCTGGCCTGGCTGCCCGGGATTTTGCTGGCACCCTGGGAAGCCATTGCCCGCTGGACAATCACCCGCATGGGGCCAGAGCAAATCAACCAAAGTGTCACTGGCCGAGTACGCGATGATATTAGCCGATATATGCTCATGACACTGGCCGAATCGCTGATCGAATTGCGTGCCAGACGGCTCAGGGCTGGGGCCGATGTTTGGCTGGCAACCCACCCCAAACCAACCGGAAAACACCGTTTGGTAAAAGGCAGCTTTCCTTGGCTGTCGCTTTTTCTGGCAGGTGTTGTTGCGGTGGTGCCTTGGCTCACCATTTGCCTTCTAGGCATTTGGTATTTGGGTGCCAATCACCCTTTACCATTCATTTTGGTCCTTGTTTCTTTGGTTGGTGGCGCCGCCTTGGCCGGGTTAAATTTCCGTCAGTTCTGGCCAGGCTCGCCCAAAAGGGCTTCAGTCGATTGCGAAGCAAAACTGCTGGCAGGCCAAACCGCAGGGGAAAATTGGCTGCAATCCAAAATGGCATCGGCAACCCTGCCGGTTGCCGATGCTAATGCATGGTTGGATAGCCTGGTTGAACTGGATCGCACGATTCGCCAAGCCTCTGGCCAAACTGAAACAAAAGGCTGGGATCATCTCACCCCAAGAGAAATTCTCTCTTGGGCACGCGACCAAGCCAAAGGGCTGGATAGCGTTTTGCGGGAGCGAATCCCCGGCAGTATGCACATCAGTTTAGGCGACTGGATAAAAGCCGCCGACTGGGCGGGAATCAACTCCAACCAGCCCACCCCTCCCCCAAGTATTCCGTCCCAGTCGACCAGCACACTTGGAAACATTTGGCGCAACCTCAAGGAACGGGTTGGCGGTGTGGTGGAGAATATCAAAAAGCGTGTGGAAAATTTGGTGGGGGTGACCATCGCAAGGCACGCCTGTGACGGATTGGCTAGCCTCCATTCCCACGTTTATGCAGGCCAACTCGATGAACCAGATTATGCCGAGGCTGCTGCACTTGCAAATGACCCATCAGCCCCGAAAACTTCCATCGCGGTTATTGGCCAAACCGATTCAGGGCTTGCCACTTTGTTGGAACATCTCCGCCTTGCTCCAGCATTGCAAAACCATCCGATTGAATGGATAGAGTTCATACTGAACCCTAGTAAACCCCACACAATTGCTAACAAGAATCATGAAAAGGCACCATTGCCAACTTGGAAGCAAGCAGACCTTGTTGTGTTTATTTGGCAGGCAAGCACCCCTCTTAGATCTTCCGACCTCGATTTTTTGCATGAATTTGCTAATCAGTTTGACCAAAAACCTAACGATTTGCCGCTTCCAGGCATCGTGATCGCCTTTGCAAAAGTCGAAGAACTTCCGCCCGAATATGAATGGGCCCCGCCTTACAACTGGGAAAATGGCACTCGCCCCAAAGAAATGGCCATTCGAACTGCAACCCAGCAAGCTGAAGCACTATTGGCAGAAGAGTCCAGAAAAACCATTCTGCCCCCAATAGCAAAAATCATCCCGGTGGCCGTGGTGGATGGGACAGGCTGGAACCTGGAAACAGGTTTGGCTGAAGCCTTAGCCCAAATGGCCGCCAATTCTCAGGCAAGGGCTTGGAACCAGTGGATCACCCAAACAGGCAGGCCGGGCTGGAGCCATCTGGCCCGACAGGCAAAAGATGCTGGGAAATGGCTTTGGGGGCGGTTATAATCAATCTTATGGCCGGAAGTATCCTGCCTCCCGCCTTGGACTTCATCAACACTCCCTAAGGGATTCTCCCATGGCCCCCCGCCGAATCAATCGCTCCGAAGCCCGCCGTGATTTCCTGAAAACCAGTGCAGGTTTGGGTGCTTTTTCAATCCTTTCCTCCGGTGTGCATGCCAGTAGCGCCTCGGTGCTTAAAATTGGCTTGGTGGGTTGTGGTGGCCGAGGAACTGGCGCTGCCAGCCAGGCATTGCGGGCCGACAAAGAAACCGAATTGGTTGCCGTAGGCGACATGTTTGACGACCGCCTTCAGGGCAGCCTTGCCCAACTCAAAGGCGACGGCGAAATTGGCGCCCGGGTGAAAGTCTCTCCCGATGCCTGCTTCACTGGTTTTGATGCTTACAAGAAGGTGATTGAAAGCGGTGTGGATGTGGTGCTGCTGGCCAGCCCCCCCGGCTTCCGCCCGATGCATATCGAGGCTGCTGTTGCCGCTGGCAAACATATTTTTGCCGAGAAGCCCGTCGCGGTGGATGGCCCTGGTTGCCGCAGGGTATTGGAGGCTTGCCGCCAAGCGAAGGAAAAGAACCTCGCTGTGGTATCCGGCCTGTGCTGGCGGTATGACCGCCCCAAGCGCGAAACCATGAAAAGAATCCATGACGGCGCACTGGGCGAGCTTCACACCCTTCACACCAATTACAATGTTGGCAGCCTGTGGATGCGCAAGCGCCAGCCGACCTGGACCGACATGGAATACCAACTGCGCAACTGGTATTACTATGCTTGGCTTTCGGGTGATCACAATGTCGAGCAGCACATCCACAGCCTTGACAAATGTCGCTGGGCCCTCAAGGACGAAAACCCCATAGCCGCATATGGTTTGGGTGGCCGCCAAGTGCGCAACAGCAGTGACTTTGGCCACATTTTCGATCACCACGCTGTGGTGTACGAATTCAAGAGCGGCGCCAAGGTGTTCAGCTACACCCGTCAACAAGACGGCTGCTACAACGATGTGAACGATTATTTCCAAGGCAGCAAAGGCTTCTGCAATGTGATGAAGCACACCATCACCGGCCCCGACGCCTGGACCTACCGTCGCGACGGCGCGGAAATCGACATGTACCAGAGCGAGCACAACGAGCTGTTCGCCAGCATCCGCGCAGGCAAGCCCATCAATGACGGCGAGTGGATGACCCACAGCTCACTGATGGCCATCTTGGGCCGAATGGCAACCTACACGGGCAAGCGTATCACTTGGGAGCAGGCACTCAATTCCAAAGAGGTTTTGGCGCCGGGCACCTTGGCATTGGACAACCAAAAACTGCCAACGCCCCCGGTAGCACTCCCGGGCAAAACCCCGTTTGCTTGATCTGAAATTTTGGGCAAATTCTTTTGAATTTTCAAAAACGGCCTGGTGAACACGACACCCGGCCGTTTTTTTTGAAACAGCATTTTCGCCCCGGGCACACCCATTACCCCACAATCGCAGTAGATTGCTCCCGGCACGGCATGGAATTAAATCAGGAAGACAATCGCAGTATGCTCAGCATTCGCGGGATTGAGGTGGAGGACACCTACGCCGAGGCTTTTCCGCTGGCCTGCGCAAGGGTCATCGTGACTGCGGAGAATCCACGACTTGTTTTGTCGGCTGCACAGGCGGCAACAGGCAATGCCAGTTCGGTAATCGGTTGTGATTGTGAGGCCGGCATTGATGGCCTTCTTGCGCCGGATGAAACACCCGACGGGCGACCCGGGGCTAGCCTACTATTCTTTGGATATTCACGGCCTTCATTAGAGCTATCGTTAGTTTCTCGCATCGGCCAAGGCGTACTCCCCTGCCCCACCACCGCCGTCTACAACGGACTGCCGATCGACCCGGCCAAATGCCTGCAAGTGGGTGGCAAAATCAGGTTCTTCGGCGATGGCTGGCAAATTAGCAAGCTGCTCGACAACCGTAGATACTGGCGCATTCCCGTGATGGATGGCGAGTTCGTTGTGGAGGAGGTTTTTGGCGCCGGAAAAGGAGTGGCGGGTGGCAACCTGATAATCCAAGGCGAAACCCGTGACATCACCCTGCAAGCCGCGGAAAAGGCGGCGGAGGCAATGGGGGCAGTCGAAGGGGTCATTTTGCCGTTCGCCCATGGGATCGTGCGGGCAGGAAGCAAAGTTGGAAGCCGATATCCCAAACTGAAAGCAAGCACAAATCAAGCATTTTGCCCCTCCTTGCGCGGCCGGGTCAAAAGCGAGCTTCACCCTAGGGCGGCTGTCGCTTACGAACTGGTGGTGGATGGACTCGATTTAGCCGGCGTGGAGCGATCGATGCGGGTGGGCATGGATGCTGCCGCGGTTCCGGGTGTGGTTCGCATTAGCGCAGGCAATTACGGCGGCAAACTGGGCCCTTTCCTGATTCACCTTAAAGACCTACTGCCGGGAGGTGCGTAGCCTTGCTTAGCCTCACCCGATTGGAATCCCACCTTGTTCCCCTGGAAGCGGAGTGTCTGCGGCCGGACACTCTCGCAAGTTTGGACAACACCACTATTAGCCGCCTGACGGTTTGGCACGGAAAAACCAAAGCTGAGGTGGGTGACTTTTTCAAAGTTCAGGGTTCAGCCTCAGATGGTGAAATCTTGCTTCGAGGTGATTGCTCCCGTGTGAAACTGGCTGGGTCAGGCATGACCGCAGGGACTCTGCGCGTGGATGGCCCAATAGGCATGCACACTGGAGCCAATATGCGCGGCGGCCTGATACGCATTGATGGGAACGCAGGCGACTGGTTGGGTGCCGAAATGCATGGTGGTATGATTGTTGTGAAAGGTAACGCCGGGCACCATACCGGAGCCGCCTACCGCGGCGCCCAACGCGGCATGCGTGGCGGGGAAATTATTATCACTGGTTCCACCGGAGACGAACTGGGCTCCACCCTGCGCCGTGGCCTGATAGTGGTTGGAGGCGATACTGGGGCATTCCCTGGAATCAACCTGCTCGCTGGAACCATTGTGATTTTGGGCAAATCTGGGGTGCGCCCTGGTGCCGCCATGAGGCGTGGTAGTTTGCTAGTTCCTCACCACAAACCTGAGCTTTTACCAACCTTCCAATGCGCGGGTCCTCTGGACTCTGTTTTCCCGGCACTATATTTCCAATATCTAGAGAAACTGGCAAAACGATTGAATTTGAATCAGACCTTGGCCCTGAAGTCTTGGCCACAACTAACCCGTTATGCGGGTGATAATGTCACATTGGGTAAGGGAGAAATCCTTTGCCCAGCCTGAATAAAGCGAATTTAGGCCCAAAATAGTTCCCATGGAGGGGAGCAATGTCCAACGCTAACAACCCAAAGGGCCAAAACAGGCCCCAGCAGCCAACGCAACAGCCAACCCAGCAACCGGCCAAGCCGCCTGTTCCTGTTGAAAATGATGCCGCAAACACCACGCCGCGGGTGGAAAGGCGGGCGACCTTGGCCATCCTTGGCGCGGGTCCGATTGGAGTGGAGGCGGCCTTGGTGGCATCGCGGTTGAAAATCGATTTTATGTGGTTTGAAAAAGGCCAGGTTGGCGACCACCTCAATCGTTGGGGCCACCTCTCCACCCACGCCCCCATGAAAACCATCGTCACGGAAATAGGCCTTGAGGAAATCCGCAAAAATGGGATGGGAGAATTCCTTGTCAATCTCGAGGACACAGGCACCGGCAAAGGATGGCGCGACGGCTACCTATCGCTATTGCTCGAAACGCCCTTATTGGCTGGCAAGCTTGAGGTGGGTGTGGAGGCAATAGCTGCCGGTCGTGACAACCGGCTTCGGGAAGACCCTCGTGGGCCTCGCGACCCTTTGGGCCCGTTTCGCCTCTATTTGCGAGGGCCAAACAATCAAGAGCAGCATGTGTTAGCTGATGCGGTGATTGACTGCACGGGGGTGCTTGGCACACCGCGTCCGCTTGGCAAAAGTGGCTTGCCAGCGCCCGGCGAAAATGCCTGCCGGGACCGCATCGCCTACCATGTGGAAGACATTTTAGGGGCTGACCGGAAGAAATATGCGGACAAAACCGTGATGGTGGTTGGTGCTGGGATTAGCGCCGCCACCGCTATCAGCAATCTGGCTGAAATGGCCAAAGAACACGAGGCAACCTGGGTGGTGTGGCTAACGCGACGCCCGTCCAGCTTGCCTGTAAGGCGAATCTCGCAGGACCCATTAAAAGGGCGCGATTCGATAGCGGCGGCCGCCAACCACATCGCATGCCGGGCTGAGGGAAATATTGAGTTTCACGCGGGGGCTTGGGTTGATCGCCTGGAAAACCAGGGGAACGACAAACCGGTAAAAGTGGTGGCGACTATTGGCAATAAAGAAGTTTCTTGGGAGGTGGACCGCATTTTTTCCCTGTGCGGATACCAACCTTCACGACTCCTGAACCGGGAGTTGCGAATGCCATGGGAAAGCAGCTTGGATTTGCCAGCGACTGGTATTGAGTCAAAAGAACAGGAACTGAACCCGGGCCCCGCCACGGAAGAACCTGGCTGGTATGTGCTTGGGGCAAAATCCTATGGGCGGGCCTCTGGCTTCGATGTGCGAACAGGTGCCCGGCAAATCCGTCAGGCTATGGCAGAAATCTTGCGGGTTAAACCCCAGGAGATCACCAAGCGTTTGGCGGCATGAGCATGACCGGAAAACCACTCGTGCTGGTCACCGGAGGAGCTGGCTTTGTTGGCAGCCATTTGGTTCGCCAACTGGCTAGTGAGCAAACCGTGGCGGTACTTGAAAAACCGGGTGCCAACCTGAGTCGCCTTGCGGATTTGATTGAAGCCGGGCGCGTTGAATTGCGACTGGCAGACATTCGCAAACAACCTGAAACCCAAAAAGCCCTGGAGGGCTGCCAGGAAATCTATCATTTGGCTGCCAACCCTCGGCTGTGGACTTACCCCAAAGGAGACTTTTTGCGGGTTAATTACCATGGGGCGCGCCATGTGATTGAAAGCGCACTTAGGCAAGGCGCCCGTCGAGTGCTGCACTGCAGCACAGAAAGCATCCTGACCCGGGCCAGGCAAGCGGGCTCGATCGGTGCCGATCAGGTGGTACCACCTGATGAAGTGGTTGGGCCTTATTGCCGAAGCAAGCACAAGGCAGAGGTATTCGCATTGGCATTGGGTAAAAAAGGGCATCCAGTGGTGGTGGTGAACCCCACTCTTCCAGTTGGCCCGGGCGACCCTGGCTCCACACCTCCTGGGCGGTTGATCCTTGATTTTTGCCTTGGCAAGCGTCGCGAAGTGATTGCCGCAGAGGTCAATTTGGTGGATGTGAGGGATGTAGCTACCGCCATGCGACTGGCCCTTGGCCGTGCCGAACCGGGAAGGCGCTACCTATTGGGGGGTGAGAATTTCACCATTCGCGAATTGTTTTGCATATTGGCAAAAATCACCGGCCTTCCCGGTCCCCGGTTCACAGTGCCTTGGCCTGTGGCCATGTTAGCTGCTTGGGTGGAAGAAACAGCGGCTGATGCTTACACCCGACATGAACCAGCAGCGACTTTGACTGGTGTGCTTTTGGCCCGACGAAGGATGAGCTTTGAAGCAGGCCCGAGCCTTTCAGCCCTTGGTGCCAAAATTAGGCCCGCAGTGGAATCGTTGCGAGATGCGGTCATGTGGCTTGCCGGCCAGGGCCTGATTCAGTTGCCAGCAAATTTAGCCCAGACTGCCGACATTCACGCTTGAAGCAGCATTTATTTGCCCAAAACAGCAACTCGGGCTATTTCACCTTGTTGAAATGGGTGGCATTTACCTAGGTTATTATCAGGAATGATCCAGGGATGGATGGTCCCCTCAAGGACTGTTGGCTCTTAGGGAAGGGATACCCGTGTCGGTAATCCGACCTGCGTTTACCGCTGAACGCGCTCAATCCGCTCGCCCGCAACCGACCGACTTGACCTATCAAGCGGCATCGGCCCGGGATCGTGCGGCAGATTGGCTTTTGTATGCCCAAAAACCAGACGGCCATTGGGTGGGCGAACTTGAAGGCGACACCATACTAGAGTCGGAATATATTTTATTGATGGCTTTTTTAGGCCGGGAACTTGATTCTGACTGCCTTAAAGCCTCGGCCTCCATTGCCAGCCAAGTTCTTGCAAACGGAGGTTGGTGCATTCACCCTGGTGGCAAGCCGGATATCAGCGCCTCGGTTAAAGCCTACTTCGCCTTGAAGCTGACGGGCACCAGCCCGGACGAACCATTCATGCAGGCCAGCAAGAAGGTAATTCTTGGATTGGGTGGTGCTCATTCATGCAACAGTTTCACGCGATTTTACTTGGCCCTTCTGGGTCAGTTGACCTATGACTCGTGCCCGAGTGTACCGCCTGAAATCATGCTTCTTCCGCGGTGGTTTCCTGTTCATTTGGGTGAAATGTCCAGCTGGACTCGAACCATCGTCGTACCGCTGGCCATTGTTTCAGCCTGCAAGCCTTTGCGTTCGCTGCCTGAAGAGAAGGGCATTGTGGAATTGTTCCTTGAAAATCCACAAACAGCCCGCTGGCCCGCAAAGCCCACCAAAGGGCTTGTTAGCTGGACCAACTTCTTTTTGGGTGTGGATGCCACCTACAAGCGGTTTGAGCCGCTTCTAAAAGCAACGGGTATTCGCAAGCGGGGTCTTGACCGCAGTTTGGCATGGATGCGTGAACGGTTTGCTGACAGCGATGGGCTTGGGGCGATATTTCCGCCCATGATCTACACGATTCTGGCACTGGATTGCCTTGGGGTTCCACGCGACTCGGAAGAGATGGTCTGGGCGCACAAACAATTGGATGACTTGAAAGTAAAGGATGGCGACCTGACTTGGTTGCAGCCTTGTGTTTCGCCTGTATGGGACACGGCCCTTTCTCTCAATGCTTTGTCCGAGGCAGGATTGGGCGCGAATGATCAGGCTGTGGAAGCCGCGGGCGATTGGTTGCTAGGGCGCGAAGTTAGGCGTGAAGGAGATTGGGCAGACAGAATTTCGGGAATCGAGCCGGGCGGTTGGGTATTTGAATACAACAACGCATTTTATCCGGACACGGATGACACAGCGATGGTACTTATGGCACTAAGCCGCACCGGTTTGGCGCAGAAGGCCAAGTACCAAGCCTCTGTCAAACGGGGGATTGATTGGCTTGTTGCAATGCAGGATAACAATGGTGGGTGGGCGGCTTTTGATCGGGGAATTAATCGGGAATTTCTTGAAAAAGTGCCCTTCGCTGACCACAACGCCATGCTTGACCCTTGCTGTCCTGACATCACGGCCCGGGTGCTTGAAGCGCTTGCCCCCCACGGAATGGTGCAGGGAGACCCCTTGGCAGACAAGGCGATTGAATTCTTGAGGTCGCGTCAGGAAAGCTTTGGCGCCTGGATTGGGCGTTGGGGTGTCAACTATATTTACGGTACTTGGCAGGTGCTGGCAGGCTTGCATGCCTGCGGGGTTTCCCCCAAAGACCCGATGGTCCGCCGGGCGGCGGAATGGCTGGAATCTGTGCAGCAAGCCTCGGGTGCTTGGGGCGAAGGTTGCGAAAGTTACGAGGACAAAAATATGGCCGGCATAGGCACGGCCACCGCATCCCAAACCGCATGGGCACTTTTGGGACTCATTTCTGCAGGCCGGGCAAACTGCGAAGCAGCGAGCGCGGGTGCCAAATGGCTTACGGAGACCCAGGAAAACGGAACATGGAATGAGGAACCCTTCACGGGTACAGGTTTCCCCAAAGTGTTCTACCTAAAGTACCATTATTACCGACATTATTTTCCTCTCATGGCCCTTGGCCGCTGGCTGACAGCGGTTAAGGCCAGCCCCTGATCACGGCGTGTTTTAACAAACTTTCCATGGACGGTACGGATTCAACAAGGAGCGACGGATATGCGATTTCCCCTCTCACTGACCACTTCGATGGCGGGCTACATTGCCAAAAACAAAATCACCGGCAAGAAAAAATTCCCACTGGTGCTAATGCTGGAACCGCTTCATGCGTGCAACTTAACATGCACCGGCTGCGGCCGGATCCGCGAATACGCTCCTACCATCAAGGAAAAACTGACGGTCGAGGAATGTCTGGCCAGTGTGGATGAGGCCGGCGCGCCTATCGTGAGTATTTGTGGCGGTGAACCACTGATCTACCCGGAAATTGGTGAATTAGTCAGCGGAATTCTCCAGCGCAAGAAGCATATTTACCTTTGCACCAATGGCGTGTTTCTTGAAAAGAAGCTCGACGAATTCAAACCGACTTCCCGTTTTTTCTTTAATGTGCATCTGGATGGTCTTGAAAAAACCCATGACATCATGGTGGAGCGGGAGGGGGTATTCCAAAAAGCCGTCGCTGGTATCAAGGCAGCCAAGGCGCGTGGCCACTTGGTTTGCACCAACACCACCATCTACAAGGAAACCGACCTTGGGGAAATTGATGAGCTGTTTGGATTCCTTGGTTCACTCGGCGTGGACGGATTCATGGTCAGCCCGGCCTATGGCTACTCGGCAGTCCATGACACCAACCCAGATGCGGCCCAAGAAATCTTTATGACGCGGAATGATATCCATCAGAAGTTTTCAGCCGCGCAAAAGCTGTTTGCCAAGCACCGGATGATGAGCTCGCCCATTTACCTCGATTTCCTTGCGGGCAAGCGGGACCTGACCTGCGCGGCGTATGCCAACCCAACGCGCAATGTGAAGGGCTGGAAGGGGCCGTGCTACCTTATCACCGACAAGCATCACGAGAGCTTCCAAGGCCTGATCAAGGAAACCAACTGGGATGCGTATGGCCACGGCAAGGATTCTCGCTGCGATAATTGCCTGATGCACTGCGGTTTTGAGATTTCGGCAGCGTTGGGTGTGAACGCCAAATTGGGTGACACCCTGCGAATGATCGCCTGGCAAGTCGCGTGATCTGGGGTTGATGCCCGTGCCCTGCGGAATGGTGATTTGCGCATTGTCGCGCGAGGCCGCCAAGGTTGAAACAGCAGCGCTACCCTTTCCAGTTTTTGTGATGGGCCCCGGCGAACATTTCGCCGGGGCTTTTTCGTCGCATCTGGATTCGTTGGCAGCATCTGGAAAACCGGCGCCGGAATGGATTCTTTTGGCGGGTTATTCCGGTTCGCTGAAACCGGAAGCCAAACCCGGGGACCTTGTTTTTGCCTCCCACGTCTTTCAGGGCGGTGTTAAATCAGCGGCATGGCTGAGCAGGCCGCTCAAAATGGCTCAGGGGGTGCCTCATTCGCACTCGGGGGCGATTGTCACGGTTGACAGGCTTGCTTACAGCCCGCAAGAGAAACGCGAACTGGGGGCCAAATTCAATGCGTTGGCGGTGGATATGGAAAGTGCGCATTTCGCAAGGCTATGTGAACAGCAAGGAATTCGTTGGGGGGTTGTCCGAAGCATTTTTGACAGCGTAGACGATAGCTTGCATCCGAGCATGGCGCGTTGGTGCAATTCGGATGGAAGTGAAAACAGGCGAGCCCTTGCCTGGGATTTGGCACTATCGCCCGGCTGGTGGTGGCAGTTGCCGGGGTGGGCCCGGCGGGACCATCTTGCTGGGGAAGCTTTGGCGCAAGGAGTGGCAAAGTTCATCGCTGGTCAAACTGTTGAAAATGGAACCTGATCGGGCCACTGCAAAACCACCACACGGTCGCGGCCGGCCTGTTTTGCCTCTTTTAACGCCGAGGCGGCCAGCTTCGCTAGATCGTGGGAGGCGACCTGTGCTCCAGCAGGTGCAGCAGCAATTCCCACACTGATGGTCATGGTTACCGATTGCCCGGCGCAATCAAAAGGC
>CAIWHS010000455.1 GCA_903912515.1 uncultured Planctomycetaceae bacterium | reverse complement strand
GACCCAATTTGCCAGGATCCGTGCCTGAAGGGGTTCATCCACCGCTTGCAGCCTGTGGATTCAGGAATCAACCATCAGGCGCCTTACAATGGGCAGGCTCCCAGCCGGGGGCAGGCGCCTCTTTATCAATCCCCAAAAGCTCAAGCGCCAATCACACCCATCTCATTCACACAGGCACCTTGACCTTCTGAACAACAAACCCTCCCCCCCTTCCGTTAAAATGGAATGGGGGGCTTTTTAATTTCCGGCCATAAAAATTGAACCTGCGAATTGACCAAACAGGCAAAAAACATGAATATGTGCTATCAAAGGATTAAAGAGCGTTTTCCGGATAGCTAGGTCGTCCTGACACCGTTTGAAATCCCACGGAGCCCTGCATCTTGTCCCAGTCTTCCACCATGTCCCCTCTGCCCTCCGCTTCGATGGGCGGCGTTAGCGGGGTTGTTGCCTGGCTGAAACTTTGGTTTCCAGTGTTGGTCTGCCTTCCCTTGGCAGGCATCTTCATGCTGGGCCTTTTAAATCGGCCAGACTACGAGTTTTTCCCGCTACATTTGGGAGCAGTCGGACTGCTTCTTTATTTGCGTTCCCAAGATTTGGGAACCATCACTCCGCGTGACAACGCAAAACTGAACATCCTTTTTTGGCTCTGGTGGCTTTCGGTAATTGCTTGTAGTGTGCTGGCACTTGAGAGATTCAGCTTTCTGTTAGGTATTGGCGGGCTTTTTCTGGTCACCTTTCGGCTGGGTGGATGGCCACTTCTAAGGGCTTGGTGGCCCTGCGCGCTACTTCTGCTTTGGATGGTGCCACCACCTTTTGGAATCCTTGATTGGCTGGTGCAACGGTTACAGGGAGTGGCTGTGCGGGCCTCGCACCACTTGCTGATGCTGGGCGGAATTTTGCATGGTATTCAGGGGCACACCCTTTATCTGCCCCAACAATCGCTCTTTGTTTCGGAAGCTTGTAGCGGCGTGCGGTCGCTGGTGACCTTGGGAGCTTTTTCGTCCATTTGGTCGCTGTTCCTGAACCGTGGCTGGATTCATGGATTTTTACTTGTGGGCATGTCTCTTGGGTGGGTTCTGGTTCTGAACGCGATGCGCATTGTGGTGATCACCTGGGCTGCTACCCGCGACATTGATCTTTTGAACGGCTGGCCCCACACCGCCATTGGGCTGGTGATGTTTGCCATGGGGGTGTTGTTGATCGGATCGACCGATGCGTTACTCAGCCTCATCCGGTCGGTGGTGCGCACACTGCTACCCGAAAAGCGCAAAAATCTGGGTTCGCTTGCGGGCATTACGGGAATTGGCAATGCCACTGTTTGGCCCGCAAGTGATTTGACAAGCTGGGGTAGCACCCGAACCGCAGCTTTGGTGGGCGCATTGGTAGTGCAATTGACCGCCGGTGGCATGGTGCTATTCAACAATCGCGTACCTTGGCAAGCCGGCAGCCATTTACCTCTTTTGGAAGGGGTTTTGCCCCAGCAGATTGCCGGCTGGAAAAATGAGTTTGGCCCGCGGAAAGAACAATCCAAAGGCATGCTGGCGCTGGATGTGGTGTCGCAACAATGGATTTTTTCCCGGGGGCCGATCAAGGCGATCGTCAGCATGGATGACCACTTCCCTGGCTGGCACCCCTTGATGGACTGTTACGACTTTTCGGGGTGGAACCGGCTTAGTGTCTGGAACGAGGATGTTCGCAAGGGCGACAAATCCCAGAAACGGCACATTGCCCTTTATCAAAAATCCATTGATGAAAATGGTTTTTTGGTTTTCGGATTGCTGAACCAGCATGGCGAATGGATTGGCCGCCCGGAATTCTTCTTGCGCTATTGGTACACCTTCCTCAATCACATGAAAGGCGTATGGCTAGGCTCTGATATTGGTGGCACCGAAGCCCTGACCCGTCAGGTTCAAGTGTTTGTGGAGTCGCCCTTTCCGCTGAATGAAAATGCGCGCAAGGATGTGATGAATCTGTTTGAGGGAGTACGGGAGTTGCTGGAACCCAAGCTCTGGCCGGAGGGCAAATAACCATGGCCAAACAGTCGCAAATTCGGCCCGGCAAAAAGGCGCCCCAAGGGTCCAATCCTTGGCTGCCAATTCTTGGCACTCTGGCGGCGGCAACTCCTGCCATTGCCGTTGGCTTGCTGGGGGCCGCAGCGGTCACTATGGATCGGGTGGGGCCACCTGAAACCAGCTTTTACCGCCAGCAGGCGGAACAGTCGATTGGCCGCGGCGACCTGGAAGGTTACCGCCTGTGTCTGGAGACCCTGACACGGCTCGACCCCAGCAACCAGTCATGGATGCTGAGCCTTGCCCAAACCCTGGAGAAGCTAGACAAGGGCGACGGAAAAAAAGAAAAAGCATCGGCACTCTGGACAGCTATGGCTCCTCTAGACAAGCCGGGATTCGGGCCCGCCCAACTGGAGCAGGTGAATCGCATCCAGGAAAAAATTGCCAAAAGTCCGCCCAAGGAAGTGGAGCAGCAGCAGGCAGTTTACAAGTTGATGGAAATCCATCTCCGTCAAGGGCTGATGGCCAAACCGGGTGACCCGGATATGGGAATACTGTTGGCAGATCAATTGCTTGCCGAAGAAAAACCGGACGATGCGCAGAAGGTTCTGGAATCCATCCCTGATATTGTGCGAACCCCTGAAGCAAAATCGCGACTGGCAGCCATCACCCAACGCAAGGATAAGTTCAAATCGCAGGAATCAATCGCCGCATCGGGCGACAAAGTGATTGCTATGGCCAAAGCTGCACCTGCCAATTTGCGATTGCAACGGGCGATGGCAGATACTCAATTGGTGCGCGGAGATCTTGCAGGGGCAGTTGTAACATGGGCACTTTTGCGCGAAAAAGCAGATACAGAACTACGCAAAACAGAGGCGACCAACCGCCTGGTCCAAGTCCATATCGAGCGGATCGACCAACTGCAAAATGCGAAGGAAAGGGATTACGGCGCAATTGCCGACCTGATCAAAAGCGGTTTGGAAGTAGACCCGCGGTCTGGCCCCATTCTCCAGCGATTGGTCAAACTGGCTGATTTTACTGATACCGCAGCCGCGCCGGAAGGCTCCGACAGCGCCAAATTTGAGTCGGCCCGTAGTGGCGCTCGCAACAGGCTTGAAACCATGCTTGCCAAAGGGGTGGCCCCTGATTTGATCCATCTTCTTTTGGCGGTGGAATACCACATTGCCAGGCGAGAAGCCCAAGCCCGGCTGCATTTTGATTTGGCTTACCGGGCTAACCCCAAAGATCCAGCGATCGCCAACAATCTCGCATGGTATCTGGCAAATTCAAGCCCCAGAGAACTGGAGCGGGCAATTGCCTTGGTGAACGAAGCCCTCACCCGGCAACCGGGCAGCGCCAGCTTCTTGGAAACACGGGGCCAAATCCACGCGCAGATGGGCCAAGACCGCCCGGCCATTGCCGATCTGGAAGTCGCATTGGGAGCCTTGGGTTCGCGCCGGGCCATCCACAACACTTTGGCCGCTTGTTACGAGAAGCAAGGGGAACTGGAATTGGCCAAGAAGCACAAGGCGCTTGCGCAAGAATCTAAGAAGTAAAAAGGCAATTTCGCTATTTATTACACTGAAATGAGCTTGGCG
>CAIWHS010000454.1 GCA_903912515.1 uncultured Planctomycetaceae bacterium | reverse complement strand
TTTATTTTATCTAATGCTGCCTATGGCTACTGAAATAGCTACCGAAGCCTATGTGATGCTTATATCGCCGTTAATCGTGACGCCAGAAGATCAGGTTTTTTGGTTTTCGGCGATTGGTGTCGCTGGTCTCATCGTCGCACTGGGTTGTGGCTTTCTTATCCGCAGCATTTTTCGCTATCGGCGAGCAGTCACAGAATCCCTGCAGGCCAGCGAACTGTCCGGCCTTGAAAACCAGCAACCCGACAAAAAGCCCGATGAGCTTCTTGCGGATATTTCATCATCGGCTGGGGAAAATCCATCCGCGCAGTGGTCGGAAAATGAATAACCGGACGGGTGATCAACAGATGCAATGCATTCAGATATGCCTGCTCGTGCAGCTCGGCGATATTTAGCCCCGCCCGTCCAGCCAATCCCGCCCACCCTAGGGACGGACATCACCCTAAACGCAACAGGTTTTCCCGGGTGGTGACGGGACGGTGGATTGAGCCCGGGTATTTGTACATCAGTTGAACGGTTGCTTTTTTTTGAAACCCTACAGTCTTTTGCCGTGTACGAGTGTGAACAAGGGATTGGGTTGGTTGCTTGAAAAGCAATTCAGTTCTTGTTGCAAATCGGATTTGGCCATGGTGAAATTGTCTCATGCCAAGCATGGAAGCCGATCCAACCCGTGATTCGGTAGTCGAGTATTTCCGCGGCGGTTTTTCCGCCACGGTTACCAGATGAATCGTGGAGATTGGTCCCGGGGCCGCCATCTTTGCGATCCCGACCCCGGCCAAGCTTCTGGGGTGTTTACAACTCGGTCATGTGCCTGGCCAAACAGAAGTGCCTGCCTCACCTGTTGCGTGACCTGAGCCGGACTCGGCACTACCACAATCCCAGCGAGGACTGGTCAGAGTTTTACCAGCGATTGCGCCGCCTGATTCGGGAAAGTATGCGGCTGAAGAAAAACAAACAAGGCTTGGCACTTTAAGGCTATGAAAGACGGAAGGTTAGAATTCGGAAGCGTCTGGACGAGTTCATCGACCAGAAATGGAAGCAAAAGCACGCCCGACGGCTGCAGAAGAGGTTGAGATGCCACCGCGCGGAACTGCTCACCTTCCTGAATCACTAAGAGGTACCGTCGGACAACAACGGCGGGAAGAGGGGAATCCGTCCTGCGGTCCTTATCCGCAAGAACAGTTACGGCAACGGCAGCGAGAAGCGAGTGCAGACCCAGGCTGTTCTGATGATCATCATGCGCGGACACAACCACGCGCAGATCCTGGTGGCTGCCTTGAAATCCATGTCCGCCCAGGACACCTCAAGACTTTACCGACAAAAAGCACGGCAAATGGCTGAATGTTTACTTCTATTGAAACAACGATGCGATCCCGGGCAAACGGGTCGGCATGCTAGGCAGGGGGAAGCAGATCCATGTTCAGCTTGGTGGTGATCATCCTGGCGGTGGCCTTTGGCCTGATCCTAGTTCAGGTGGTGTCCCTGTACTACAACAGCTTGGTTGTGTTGGGGAACCGTTTCCAGAACGCTTTTTCCCAGATTGATGTGCAACTCAAGCGACGCTATGCTCTCATTCCCAACCTCGTGGAATGCGTCAAGGGCTATATGGTCCATGAAAAAACCACGCTGGAGGCGGTGATCCAGGCACGGAACACCGCCCAGCAAGCCAGCAAGTTGGCCAGTAGCCAGCCGGGCAATCCCGACGCCATGGCGGACCTGAGCCTTGCCGAAGGGCAACTGGGTGGTGCCCTGGGACGGCTGATCGCCGTCGCGGAGGGTTATCCCGACCTGAAGGCCAGCCAGAACATGCTGGGCCTGCAGGAGGAGCTCTCCAGTACCGAAAACAAAGTGGGTTTCGCGCGGCAGGCGTTCAACGATGCGGTTACCGCCTACAACAACCAGCGGCATACCTTCCCGTGTGTGCTGGTGGCTGGCCTATTCGGGTTTCGGACTGCCAGCCTACTGGAATTGGCGTCAGATGCCGAGCGGGAAATGCCCGCCGTGCGGATGACCTGATTCGGTTCTCCGACAGGCTCTTGGTCTTCCCAGGCGGCATCTACCTTCGCAGAAACTGGCGGGCTGAATCATGGCTGGCAATTTCTTTGAGCAACAGGATACCGCGCGCCGGACGACTATCTGGCTGTTGGTCTACTTGGGCCTGTCGATGCTGGCCTTGGTCGCCGCCTTTGCCGTGTTGGCCGAGGTGTTGCTGCGGCTTTGGCCCGAAAACCTGGTCCCAGGTCCACCATACTTTGGTTACGAGGAATCGGAAAACGCTAACCGTTCGCTGAATACGCTGCGTTCGTATGGCAAAATGCTGCTCACCGACGACCACCTGGCACTGATCGGTACCGTCTCGGTGGGGGTTCTGGGCGTGGTGGGAACTGGCAGCCTCATCAAGACCCGCCAGCTTTCCTCGGGTGGCAAGGCGGTCGCCGAAATGATGGAAGGAAAACTGGTCAGCGGCGAAACCACCCAGGCCTCCGAGCGCATGCTGCTCAATGTGGTGGAGGAGATGGCCATCGCCTCAGGTGTGCCGGTGCCGGCGGTGTATGTGCTGGAAAAGGAGGAGGGTATCAACGCCTTCGCGGCCGGTTATTCCACCGGCGACGCGGTGATCGCGGTATCGGGCGGCTGCCTGAAGTTGCTTACCCGCAACGAGCTGCAGGGTGTTGTGGCTCACGAGTTCAGCCACATCCTCAACGGCGACATGCGCCTGAACATCAGGCTGATCGGCATTGTTTTCGGTCTGGTGGGATTGGCCCAGGTGGGTTACACGATGTTCCGGGTAGGGCTGGAGTCCGGCAAATCGAATCCATCCTCATCCAGTGAAAAAAATGAAAAAAAAGACTTGTCTTCGTTCATTATCTTGGTGATTGCCGGTCTGGGGATTTACCTGCTGGGCCTGCTGGGCGAGTTATGCGGCCGCCTGATCCAGGCGGCCATTTGCCGGCAGCGTGAATACCTGGCCGATGCCAGCGCGGTGCAGTTCACCCGCAACCCGGATGGCATCGCCGGGGCCCTGAAAAAGATTGGCGGTTATCAGGCCAGCTCCAGGATCGGCAATTCCCACGCCGGCGAGGTCAACCACCTGTTTCTGGCGGATGCCTTTGCCGGTAAGCGGTTCATCAATCTTTTCGCCAGCCATCCGCCCCTGGCTGAGCGGATCCGTCGCATCGAGCCCACTTTTGATGGCACCTTCCCCAAGGTGGACAAGCCCACACCCTACACCATCGAAACCTTGCTGGAAAAATCAGCTCAGGGGGTTTTTCCAAATTTGCCAGGGCTCCTAGGCAAGGGGCGCTTGGCCGGGCAGCCTGTTCTCGCTGGCCTGGCCGCTACTGACGCGGTGGACAGTGTGGGCACCGTCACACCCTTCGATTTCAACTCTACCAACATGCCCAAGGCGTTGCCTGACACGCTGGAACAAGCGGCACGCGAACCGTTCAGCGCCCGTTCTGTGATCTACGCCCTGTTGCTGGACAAGGATAAAACGGTCAGGGCCCGACAACTGAGCGTGCTCCGCACCGAGGCGACGAAGGCGGAATTGACCGAAACCCTGCGACTGGAGCCCCTGGCTCGCAATTTCCCCGATGCCTGGCGTCTGCCCCTGCTGGACATATCCATGCCGGCACTGCGCCTGATGTCTGCCAGCCAGAACGCGGACTTCTGTAGCCGGGTGAACTCCCTAGTGCGGGCGGACCAGAATTTGTCCCTCTTTGAGTATGTGCTGTCATGTGTGCTGGCCCGGCATCTGGGTCGTGAGTATGGCAGGCAGGGCGAGGCCGGCGGCTGGTGGCAGCCCAGCACTGGAAAACCACCTGGAATGAAGTCGATTTTGGCCCTGCTGGCCTGGCAGGGCGCTATGAAGCCTAATGGCCAGTTTGATCAGGCCATGGCCCAGCAGGCTTTCACGGTAGGAATGCGCAACTTCAGCCAGAAACCTGACGGGGCCTATACGCTGCCCCCGCGGGATACCGTTGGTTTGGCTGATTTCCATGCCGCCGCCCGGGCCCTGGCCAAGGAAAAGCTCGAGGTGCGTCGCAGGGCCATGCATGGCATGGCTGCCTGCATCCTCGAAGACCGCCAGGTGACCAACCGGGAGTGGGAACTGTTGCGGGCCATCGGTGAAACCATCGACTGCACCATGCCGCCGCAGAGCCCCGAATCACCGCCCAAAAACGATTGAAAATTTCCGCGCTTTTAGATTAGGCTTCACAATTCTGGAATGAAGTACCTGATATGCAGCAGGTGTAGCTAGTCCAAGGGCCCGGAGGGACCCTGCCGTGTATTCGATGGATCTGAAGGTGCGGATATCGGTTTCCCTCCGGCGAAACTTTCAATAACCTACAACTGTGATCCAGGTCATACCCCATTTGGATGTCAGCGAGTCTTGTCAAGCCGCGGCGTGGAACATCTCGATCGTCCACCGCAGCGCATACCAGTCCAATTTCTCGATCGCGTCCGCCTTACATGCGACCGGCAGATTGGTGACCAGTTTCCACCGGATCGGCTCGCAGCCATCCGGCGTGCCCCGCTCGGCCGCGTGGATCACGGTCAGTTCCAGCGGCCATTAGCTCGGGTTCTTCCCAATCGCATGTGAATCTTGACACACCGGCTCGCCGGCGGCTGAATCATTTAATTTCCCAAAAGACCGGCAGGATTGTGGACAATTGAAAGATTCGCCGGACAGACACCCTCTGGTCACACGACTCCGAGTACCGTGATGACGACGGAGGTGCTTGATTATGGTTCATCCGGCTAGGCGCCTATCCTTCCCGTGACAGGCAGGGTCTCCACCCATTTGCGGGAAACGTAGCAAAGCTCGCCCCGGTGCAGGCCGTTGATGGTTCCCTTGGCCAGCAGGTGCGTGGGGGAAAGCAATTGGTCCAGGGTTAGGCGGTCCTGTTCGCTGTGGTATTCCAGGTAGATCACCATGACTTCGGGCAGGTAGCTTTGCAGGGATTCGAAAATCACCACCTCGCAGCCTTCGGTGTCTACTTTCAAGATGTCAATTTGCTTGATTCCCGCCTCGGCCAGTGCGCTGGCGGCGTCGCGCACTTCGATCTCGAAACTCTCCCTAGAGGTCTCCGCGTTCGGATAAACCGAGTTGGTGACCGAATCGACCGCGCCGCGAAACATCGGCAGCCGCGCATTTTGGTTGGACAAGCCCACATTCCGGCACTGGATGCGCCCGCCGGCCCACCGGGTGTTTTGCTCCAAAAGGCGGAAGGTATCCGGTACCGGCTCGAAGCAGAATATCCGGGCCCGGGGTTGCGTGGCGGCAAAATGGATCGCGGCCGCGCCCACATTGGCGCCAATGTCCACAATGGTGCCCACCTCGCCGGGGATGCCCACGGCCGGATAGGTCCGGCCGTTGAGAATCTCCTCGCAAATCCTGCGGGAAAGCGGGTTGTCGAAGAACTGGAACAGGGTTTCCTGCCCGTTGACCTTCAGGCCCGTGGAAACGATCCCCGCGTTCATGGTTTGCCCCGGTCGGATGAGTGGTGGCGGATCAGGTTCAGGTGGCAAGGTTTCAATCCGGTTCCCCGGACAGGTCGATCGGCTCGTAACCCGGGTAGGCCTTGGGGTTGGTCAGCACCTCGTCGATGAATTGGCGGAATTCAGCGGCGCCCGTGGGGGTGTAGAGCTTGGCGTCGAGGTTCGCCGCGGCGATCTGCTCGCGCAGCCTCGAACGGTAGTCTGCATCATTGGCCAGCCGCACGGCCTTGCGGATGTATTGCGAATCGCTGGTGGCAACCAGTTCATCCAAGCCGATAGCGCGCAGCATGGCGGGGCCGATGCGGTTGAACCACCGCGTGCCCTCCCGACACAAAACGGGAATCCCCAGGTGCAGCATGTCGGACACGGTGTTCGAGCCGCTGAACGGGAAGCAGTCGAGGGCGAAGTCAGCCTCCTCCAACTTGGCCATGTAGGAGTCGTAATCGAGGTGGCTGAAGACCTCGTTCTTGCTATTGGGCAACTGGGTGCTCAGCTCGCTGAGGAACGCCGAGGCCCCCTTGTGCCGCAATGGCGCGACACTGGAGAAAATCCGAAAACTCACCGGCAGCTTGGCCTGGTCCACCACTTGGTTGAGCGCGTTCAAAAACGACCAGTGCAGTTTCTGGCCCGACCAGCTCCCGTTGATGACCAACTCGCCCGCAGACCGGGGAGGAGTGCCCCGCAGGCGGTATGAAGGCTTCTCATGCACCGCCCCGTAACCGGGCAGCATGACCAGCCTTTCGCCGTAATTCAGGTGGGCATTCTCGGGATTCTCCACCAGCTTGCCGCTGATGAAGTAGTCGATGCAGGCGCCGAAGGTGCTGGAGGGGTGACCGGTGAGGATCATCTGCACGGGGGCGATCCGCTGGTTCGCCAAGAAGATGGAAGTCAGGCTCATGCCCACATCGGGGAAGATCAGCGCGCCGAAATCATTCGACTCGATAGCGGCGATGTCCAGGCTGGACCCGTTCCACGGAAGCTGGATGACCCGGCTGAAAATCTCGGTGTCCTGACGGCCCTCGGGAATGGGCGCTGCATGGATGAGCGTGAGTTCCAGCCCACTCTCCTTCAGGGCGCGGATATAGTGGGCCAGCGTGCGGTAGACCGAGTGTCCCTTCCAGAAGTGGTCGCTGAACACGGCCACTTTCCTGGGATTGGGGGTGTTGTTGATCGGCTTTTTCAGGTTGCGCTGCACCGATTGGTTCAAAATCTCCTTGATGCGGCGCTCGCGCTCGTTACCCAGATAAGTGCAGGCGAAATAGAGCTGGTGCAGGTCGGCGGCCGGCAGGATGCGCGGGTGAATCTCATCCAGGGTGCGGCTGAGCTTCTCGACCACGGTCTTGTTGCACATGGCGCTCAGGCCCAGCTTCCAGCTTTGGTACAGCCACTGGCTCACCAGGCTGGGGTTCGCCTGGAATACCTTGGCGATATCCACAGGGGTTTCATTCCGCGCGGAATAAAGCACCATGGTCTTGTACAGTTCCTGCTTGTCGCCCTTCACCAGCAGCAGATACGGGTCGGTGGTGGACTTCAGGCAACCGGCAAAAATATTGGCTATCAGGCAGTTGTGCTGCAGGATGAGGAATCCCACCGTCTCGGGCACCTGGAAACCGGGCTCCACGAAGATGTTGGCAAACTGCAGCACCAGCCGGCCCAGCAGTTGCTGATCGGCCTGGGCCACCCCGATGGGTTGGTTTTCCAGTTCGCCCAGCAACCCCGCCATGGCGCGGGCCGTCGTCTCATTGTCTCCACGGGCGTGGCTGGCCACCATTTCCCGCTGGAACTCAAACAGGTTTTTCAGGTCCATAAGCGTATCCGCCCCGAGCGACAAAAAAAGAACAGCCGGTCTCAGGAGCGGCGACTATTCAAAAAGAACAACGGATCGACAGGCTAAAGCCCTGCCATCATCCAAGCCACGATGAAAAAAAGACAAAAAACCGCTGGTTAAGTTGCACATTCAGGCCAGGCTCTTTTCCTATTTCGATAAGCCTGCGGCGTTCTCCTCCGCCTCAGCGTTCCGGCTCAGGACTCGTGAAATGAAAGACAATTCCCACCGCCCGCCGTGGCGCGGGCGTAACCCGGCAGATTCAAGGCCGGCCGCTATTTCCGCCAGGGTTTTGCGGTCCTTGCGCATTTGAACAATCAGGTCCAGCACCTCGCGTTCCCCGGGGTGTTCGCCAAAGGGTTTGCGTCCGTCACACCGCTTTCCGGCGGCCCGAATTCCGGCCCGGGCCTCCTGTAGCTTGCGTGACAATTTCTTCTTTTCCAACTGGGCAAAAGCCTTGACCACAGACGAGGTGGTTTTGATTCGCCAATCACTGGGATCGGTAAGTTCCTTACCCGAATCGCAGGCGATCACGCGGATGCCATGGCGGTTGCATTCAAACAGTATCAGGGGAAGCGCTGCCTCTTCTTCGATCAGGCTTTCCGTCGAATCAACCAAAATGCATTTGGGGCCTTCTTCGGCAATCAACCGCACAACCAGACTGGTAAGGGTTGAGGCATCCTTCAGGGGCGCCACTTCGCCGCCGCTGGTACCCGGAAAAATCAGTTCGAAGCCGTTCTGGCTGGCAAAGGTGGATACGCTCACGGCCTGAGGGTTGCCCGAGAACGATCGGTTGCAGTGAGAAACTGAAGGCTGGATGAAAGCAACGGCCTGCAGCCTGTCCACGGCTTGGAACTCCTGTCAGGAACAAAAATCCGAAAAATCGCAGCCTGCCAGAGACACCTGAACAGGCTGCCCAAACCTGGTCGTGGGCGGTCAGACCGTGGCGGCCTGCTCACCCTCAGCTACCGCATCGGCGGCAGCGGCCTTCTTACGGCGTCGCGCCCACCAGCCACCCGCGCCACCCATGGCGGCGATGCCACCCAGAAGCAGGGTGCCGGGTTCGGGAACGGCTGCAGCGGATAGACTATAGCCGTAACCTAAGGTAGTGTTATTGGCTAGAGATGAAATTGTTGCCGGATCTGTTTGGGAGAAATAACTATCATTTGCAGTCCATGGGCCTGTGTATCCGGTATTAGTGGCCTGAATCCACACATCTTGAGTTGTCGTTG
>CAIWHS010000453.1 GCA_903912515.1 uncultured Planctomycetaceae bacterium | reverse complement strand
TTGGCAAGAAAAAGGTGGTGGTCGGGAGCATGGCAGTCTGTTCGATCTGCCATGGCTGCCCACAGGGGGATTTGGCGGGCTCGGGCTACCGCGCTCGCGGATGTAGTTCTGGTGGCAACCAGCGATTCGGAGGCAGGGGGTGGTTTTAAGCAATGGTGCCAAGTGATGCGGAAGGCATCGAAGCTGGTTACCGAAAGGGGCCAGATAATTTTGGTCGCTGGGGACAGTCAACCGAACCTTCTGCCCTGGGAGACAATTTTTGAAAGGGCTGGTGAACCTGGTGAAGTATTGGAAAATATCCGGACCCTACCGAAAGAGTTAAGGTGTATTGGGTGGTGGGCCAGAGCGGCAGAGAAGGCGCGAATTCAGGTAGTGAGCAAATTGTCGAGTGAGACAGTAAGCGGAATGTTTGCGCATGAATTGAATGTTGACCAAATTGCAGGGTTGGTGAATGGCGCATCCAAGGTGGCACTGATAGGTGATTTTTCCAAGGCAATAGTGGGTTCGCCCATTGTGGTTGATTGAAAAAGACTGGGGAAAAAGATGAAGGCTGAGGAAATACTAAGCTTTTTGGAAACTGGAGCCTTGGTGGTGGATGAGTCCACCCGCGGCAAGGTGGAAGTTTTTGGGCCGGAAGCTGGTTTGTTTTTGCACAACTTAAGCACATCGGACATCAAGGGAATGCTGGTGGGGGCCGGAGGTGAGGTGTTTTTTGGTAACTCTCGGGCGCGGGCCGTTGCGTGGGGGTCGATCTATCATGTTTTGTTGAGTCAGGGTCGTGATGCGTACTGGATTGATTTACCACCTGGCCAGGCATCTAGCCTAATGGGGCACCTTGACCGCCATTTAATTAGTGAACAGGCGGAGTTTTCAGATAAGACCAATGGTTTTTGCCAATTTCATTTGGTCGGTAATAAGTCCAGGGCGTGTTTGGAAAGTTTGGTGGGGGAAGCGATTCCCTCACTGGATCCTTGGCAGCATATGGAGCGAACATTGGGTGGCCGCGTGGTTGCACATATCAGGAGGCGTGATCCCTTTGGTTACGAGGGTTATGATCTCGTCTTTCAAAACCAGCATACTGAAGCAGTGCAAAGCCTTTTTGCCGATGAAAAATTGTTGAAGGTTGATGAAGCCGATTTGGAGTGGGCCAGGGTTGCGGCTGGTACCCCAACTTGGGGTACTGATGTTAACCAAGATACCTTTATCTCAGAATTGGGCAGAAATAGTCTTGCGGTTTCCGCAACTAAAGGCTGCTACCTTGGCCAAGAACCAATAGTGATGGCCCGTGATAGAGGCCAAATTGGGAAACGCCTGAGCAGATTGAGCATTGAGGGTGAAGTTGGCCAATTACCTGCTGCCTTAAAAAAAGAAGGCAAGGAGGTGGGAACCTTGACCTCAATCGCTAGCCATCCAAAGCTGGGTAAAATTGGATTAGGATATGTCCGTCGGGCCTGGTGGAACCCTGGTGAGGAGTTGTCCGCCGAAATGGGCAGGGTTTTGGTTCAAGGTGAAGCGTTGAAAGAATAATCATCATTTTTCTTGGGGTTTGCCATCATTGTTGATTTTTTGCCCCCTAGGATGAAACGCCTTGTGAAGCGCCTTCAGCCTTTCGCGGTCAACATGGGTGTATTTCTGGGTGGTGGCAATGGCTGCGTGCCCCAGCATCTCTTGCACGCTCCTTAATTCGGCACCACCCGCCAGCAAGTGGGTTGCGAAACTATGGCGGAGGGTGTGCGGGCTGACTTTGGCGTGTAATCCAAGACGGCCAGCGTGCAGCTTGACGATACGCCAGAGGGTGATCCGATCCATGGGTTGGCCGGCCCGACTGAGGAAAATGTTGGAAGGTCCATCGGGCCGGCATAGCTTAGGCCGCATTTCCGCCAAGTAGCGTTTGAGAGACTCTACTGCATGGCTTCCGAGCGGGACAATTCGCTGCTTGGACCCTTTTCCGAAACACTTGCAATAGCCCTCAGCAAGTTGGATGTCCTGCAACTTGAGACCCACTGTTTCAGATGCCCGGCAACCGGTCGCGTAAAGGGTTTCCAGAAGTGCTTTATCACGAAGCCAATAGCGGTCAGTTTCTTGAGGGGATTCTAGTAGTTTTGTGACTGAATCAGGGCTTAGAACTTGTGGGATTCTTTGCCACAAGGATGGGGCGGCCAAAAGGTCAACCGCCGTTTCTTTGACGCGCTCTTCCAGTTTGAGAAAGCGGTAAAAGGACCGAATTGAGGCCAAATGCCGGGCAATACTTGCTGGCTCGAGCTTTTCGGTTTCAGTCATCCAGCCAATGAAATCGGCTAACTCATCCATGGCTGGATGGTAAGGGTCATCCATGAAGTCGGACGCCCATCGTGCGAACCGGGCCAAGTCGCGTTGGTACGCATTACAAGTGTGCTGCGAAAGTGACCGCTCACCCCGAATGTAGTGCTGGAAAGCTTCCATGTCCTCAGCGAGGCGGAGGAAAGATTTGGAAGGCTTTTTGCTCATTCACTTAACCCGTTGTGTCCGGTTGTTTATTGGGATCGAGATAGATGAAGCTTTTGCCCAACCGGCCACCATAGTTTCCGGCTGAGACCAACAGCAAACCTGGTGTAGAGCGGGCCGCTTCAATGGCAGCTTGTGTTGCCTTGACCAATGTCTGTAGATTTTTGCCGTTAAGGATGATTTCCATCACGGAATTCACGCCTGGAGGGAGCTTGCATGCAGCCCCCATTTTGTCCCTTAAGGTGGGGCAGAATTCAGCGAAGGTGCTGGCGATGGTGAATTTGTAACTGCTGCCAGCTTTGGAGCCGCTTCCCGCCAAGCCCCCAGGGAAGGGGCATATCACATCCGGAATCTTCATGGCGGCTTCGTGGCCACGCTCGGCAGCAAGAAGGGCGGAGTCAACAGAGTCCCCCATTAGCCAAAGATTTCCACCCATTAGGCCATCGCTGTAGCCAAACCGGCGGTCAAGCCAGAACTCCCCACCAAGAATTGGAATCACCCATACCTTCCGGCCATTACGCTCATCCTTAAATTGATGGCGATCACCGAAATAAGCGATTTTGCGTCCTATTGGCAACCAATCAGGGGTTTCCATCAAGCTGAAGGCACGAGCGGTCGGGCAGGTCAAAACATTTTGGGACAAGCGAACCAGCAAGGAACGCTCAAGGGCTGTGACTCGGTCTTTGCGAAACCTTGGCACATGGAATTGGATGAGTGCACCTGGTCGGTTATCAGGCGTGGGAAAAGATTGATCGCCGCCTGGACCGACATACCGGTCCAGGCCAGCCTCACAGTCACACATGATGGTGCTAGAGGCGTTTCCCGTGGCGGAGGATACCGCATGGTCGAGCCACCGTCTGTCACGGGCGGTTATCAAAACCTCCGCGTACAAGCTGCGGAAAGCCTCTGCATATGTATCCTCTACCTCAGCCGCCATTACACCTAACTCCTTGTCTTTGAGGGTGTAGTTATTCTTGAGATTACTTTGCAGGCCTTATCACACCCTTTTCGGTGATAACAGCGTTCATAAAGACATCGTGGCTTGCCACTGGAACTTCATTATAAACCTGACATTCGAATGCCAAGGCCAGAAGAGGAGTACCAGGTTTCACATGTTCCAGAAGCTTATCGTAATAGCCGAAACCATGGCCCATTCGGCCCCCACGCAGGTCGAAGGCAACACCTGGGACAACCACCAAGTCCAACTCTTGCGGGAAAATCCGTTTACCGGGAAGGTCGCGCAAGTCGGCCCGGGGTTCCAGAATGCGGTACATGCCCTGGGAAAGCTCGTCCATGCTTTCCAGAAGGAAAAGGTCTAAAAGTCCATCCACGCAATATGGGACAACGACTTTTTGACCCTTTCCCAAGGCCTTTGGGAAGTGATGGCGCGTTCGGACCTCGCTGCGGACATCCACATACCAAAGTACAGTTTTGGCTGCTTTGTATTCGGGAGTGTCCATTAAGTGGTTACAGATGATTTCGCTCAGTCCGTCTTTGTTTTCCTGAGCATTTCGCTTGGTGTGCGCCTCTTCACGAAGAGCTTTCTTCAATTCTTGCATCGTGTTGAGATCAGTTTGCGGGGTCGACATGGTCCCAAGAACTCCATTTGGTTGAAACGGACGAAGTGTTCGGGCCTGTTCAAGAGACCCATGCTTTTCTTTTTAGGATTCTTTTCATGTTTGGATGCAGAGTTTGGCAATAACTTAGGCTGTTTTTATGAGAATCAACCGCAAGATCGGTAATCCCGGCACTGTTTTCCCGGGAATTTAGAATTTTGGCTTAAGAGTCCTTTCCAAATCCCACCAGCTGATGCGTAAACTGAGAAAGTCAAATCAGGAGCCGAAAAATGAAGAAGATGTTGGGCCCAGTGGCAAGTTGTGGGTTGGCGGGAGTCGCCTTACTGACAGGTTGCCAAACTACCAATCCTTGCGGATCACCAAGCCCCGTTTCCACAACCGCCAATTGCCCCCCAAGGCCACCGCTTAGGCAGCGCCTTTTTGGAAGTGTTCAAAAGCCTGGGAATTGCCAAACATGCCCACAGCTTCCTCCTGGGTCTATCCCCGCTGGTAGCCTCCCTCCGGGTGCCTTGCCATCGGTTAGTCAGAATTCTACCCCAACTATTATTGGTCAAGCTGGTTACGGTCCTCCTCCAGTTGGGGCGACACTTCCAATAGTTCCTGGCCCAAATACAACCCAGCCATTGGCGCCCTTGGGGGTGGTAAATAGTCTACAGAATGCAATGCCTGATAGTGGTGGTGCTGGATATTCTGCCCCAATCAACCCGCCCAGTGTGCCTGCCATTCAGGGTGGAAGTGGGCCCAGCCTAGGGTACCAGCAGCCTCAGGGAGCCAATCCTTCAGCAAGTCAAATTGTTTTAGGGCCACCTGAAACCAAATCCGTTGAAAAGCAAACGACAGCCAAACCAACCCAGCCAAGTGTTTTTCCGGTGGATATTCCGGGATATGCGGTATTAGCTGAGAATATTGCGGCTGGCCAGCAGCCATTTCCAGATGGAATCCAGTGGCTGAAACAGGCCGGTTTCGATTTGGTTATCCATGTGCGCGCTCCAGGGGAGGATGATTCGGCTGATCGTTCCATGTTTGAAAGAGCTGGACTGGTATTTCATTCTCTTGAATTGGGGGCCGAAACCTTTGATCAATCGGCTGTGCGGCAGATTTCTAGCGAAATCCGTCAAAGGGGTAGTCGGCCAACCTTCATTTATGACCGTGATGGTGGACGAGTTGGCCCACTTTGGGTCGCTTATGCAGTGACAGTGCTCAATATGGGGGAGGCTTCTGCTAGGGAGCAGGCTGCCCGCTTGGGTTTCAAGCCTGAGACTCGGCCAGAATGGGCCTCCGCACTGCAAAGGGTTTTAGGAAGTCGCTAAGTGTCTCCAACAACTAGCGACTAAAACATTTTGATAGAGGTAGGCTTGGGCTTTTATGCCCAAGCCTATTTCTTTTTGCTGGCCAAATAGCTTTCCTTGAGCTGTTCCATGAGGGCGGGAAGTTTTTCGATCAACCTCTTATGTTTTCGGGGTTTAGCCCGCGCAAGTGTGTATGCCGTGAGGAGTGGAAGGGCCACAGTGCTGTCCAGATAGCAGGTAACGGTGCCAGGCAATTGTTCGGGATCAACCTTGCCCCAAGTCATGGCTTCCTGAGGCGTCGCCCCACTCAAACCGCCAGTATCGGGCCGAGCATCGGTAATTTGAAGGAAATAGTCGTGGCCGCTTTCTTCAAGACCCAAAACCTCTTGAATCTGTGGTTCAGTTTGCAACATAAAATTTTTGGGTGAACCACCACCCAGAATCCATACCCCGCTTTGGCCTTTGCGCTTTGCCTGCCAAACAATGGCAGCGGATTGATTTACATCCTTCAAAGGATCAATCTGAAGTCCATTCCCCTCTAGCTGAAGGGCCGCCAAATTCATGCCAATGGAACTGTCGCCTGGTGAGGAAGTGAAGACAGGGACACCTGCCCGATGGGCAGCCGCCAAAAAGCTTTTTCCGACTAAGCCGTTTTCTTCCTCCCGTTTGGCGAGAACACCTCCTGCCAGGTGGTGGAATTCGGCACTACTGAGGGTGGTCTGAAAAGGTTTAGAACGGGCCATGGCTCGGAAGAAGGAGTCAGTGCCTAGAAGGTTGTCGTATTCGAAGATGATGTCATAGATTCGGATAACCTGATTTTCGCGAAGCAATAGGTCATCCAATCCTGGGCGTGATTGATGGAGGCTCATACCTAGGGCGAAGTGAGAATCGTGGTAAATATTTGCACCAGTTGAAACAATCCAATCGATGAAGCCAGCCTCGATCAGGGGAACCAGGCAGGACATTCCCAAGCCTGCAGGGGTCAAAGCTCCCGAAAGGGACAACCCTAAGGTAGTTTCTTCGGAGGTCATCCGGGTCGCCAAGAGTTGACCAGCTTCCCTTAATCGGCCCCCGTTGTAGGAAAGGAATGCCGAATCCATAAGATCTGCTGCGCTGATGTCGCCGAAAACTTTTGGTGGGGCGATTTGCTTGTTTGAAAGTTGGGCCAAAACCTTTTGGCGGGCTTTAGGGCAGGATGGTTGTGAATCGTGGCCCATGGTCGAATACTCCGTTTGAATGCTGGTTTGGTGTCTGTAATGCGAGTGAAACAGAAGAGCTAGAAGTTCAGGTTAAACCCATTTCATTCGCCTCATGCCAACTAGCGGGCTAGACCAATTTTAGCCATGCAAAAGGATTTACCTGTGAAACAGATTGTTTGGTCAAAAAGTGGCTTAACATTTATGGCAACAAAATGAGTCACTTGGGTTGGAACCTTTTTTTAAGAAAGGGATTCATCGACAAGGGGCCCAGTTCAAGGGATGAAAGAATTAACCATCCTATAGTTGTGGAGATGGGAAGATGGACTGACAATATTGATTTTCCGGCCAAATAAGTTTCGATTGATTTATCGATTATTTTAGGTGTAATAATCGGAACATCAATTAATATGATGG
>CAIWHS010000452.1 GCA_903912515.1 uncultured Planctomycetaceae bacterium | reverse complement strand
GATTCTTTGCAATCTGCTAAAAACTCGCGGTATTGCTGCTCGGTGCGGTTTTTTCGAAGTGCCAGCTCGAGAGTGGTTATGATCCCCGCCAGCGGGGTTCGCAATTCGTGGGAGATATCGGCCGTAGCCTGCTTTTCGCGGAGAAACGCGCGCTCAAGCTGGCCTAGCATCACATCAATACGCTGAGAGATGGGTTGCAATTCTTCAGGCATATCGGCCTTGTTAATTTGCAGCCTGAAATCGCGCTCGGTCACTCTGCTCACTGCTTCGGAAAGGCGCCTGAGCGGTTTGAGGGCCCAACGGACCAACAGCCCGGTACCTAAAGCCCCCAACAAAAAGGTTGTGGAACTAATAAGCCCTAACTGCCATGCTAGATGCCTTAGACTGGAATCGCGCTCATCATAAAGATTTGATTTGGCATCGGCAAATTTCGTATCGAAATCGGCTTCCATTTTGTCGCGCAAATCCAGCGGGTAGGCGCACTGGATAAAAACCGATGGGCGCAAAGGCATTTCCTGATCTTCTGGCAGCCGCGTAGCTGGTGGCTGGTTTTGGCCCCGCCCTGCCCCCTCGCGGCGCGGCCTAGGCATGTTGAAGCCCGGGCCTGTGGGAACCAGACGGCTGGATGGAGCCTTCAAGCGAACCCTGCGAACCTGGGTTTTGTTGGGCATTTCGTAATCGTTGAATTCGAAGTGCAAAACCTTGTCTGGGGCAAAGGCTCGCAAATCAATCGCCATGCCGCCACCGGCCAATGAATCGGAGCGGAAAGTACTACCCCACACAGTATCGACTTGGTAATACTCGGTCACATCATTCAACTGCTGAGTCAACTCATCGCGGTTGAACCTGATTTCGGGAACCTGGCGCAGCACTTCCGGGTAAAGAGGCCCACGAAATTGGGTTGAAAACCAACCGGGAAATAGAACAAATCCATTGGGGGCCGTGGCCAGACTAACCATACCCAACGCATTCAATTCGCGGTAACGAACCCTGCCCCAATCGAGATGGACCTGCATGAGGCGCGCCAAGGTGAGCGCTTGGTCCAGCAACTGCCGATCCATGCGCTCGGCTTCATCATGTTTGCGCTCTTCGTTGCGGTTGAATTCCAGCTCTTCGGCGGTGGCAGTTTTTTCGAGCACCACCTGCCTGGCATTGGTGTAGGCCAGCAAACCAACCCCGGCCTGTAAACCGGCCAAAAGGGCGAGAAGCCAGCCTGACAAAACCAGACGAAGGGAATTCATGGAACCTTGCCCAATTCGGCAGGAGTATCCTCGGCTCGCATCATGTACCCCTCACCCCATCTGGTCAGGATAAGGGCTGGCTCGAAGTTTTTGTCGAGCTTGGTTCGAAGATAGCGAATGTAGACATCGACCACATTGGAAGTGGCCTCATCCATTTCGTCGTAAAGATGGTTCCAGATCATGGTTCGGGTAACAACCTGGCCCCTGTGAAACGACAGAAACTCCAACAAAGCGTATTCGCGCGGGGTGAGATGAATCACCTTGCCACTTCGCTTGACCATTCGAGCGGCGGTATCGATTTCCAAATCAAAAATGCGAATAATCGGGTCTTTCATTTGGTGACCGCGACGAATCAAGGCGCGCAGGCGGGCAAATAGCTCGGTCAACTCAAACGGTTTCACCAGGTAGTCGTCGGCCCCGGTATCGAGACCCTTGACTCGATCTTCCAATTCGCCCCTTGCAGTCATCACCAAAACGTGCGTAGATATCCCATCCTTGCGCCATTGCCTCAATAGAGACAATCCATCACCTAGCGGAATCATTAAATCGAGAAGGATAGCGTCGTATTGGGCGGTACGGACTTTATAATCAGCCTCGTGGGCATCCCCAGCGACATCGACAGCAAAGCCTTCTTCCTCGAGGCCCTGCCGAACGCTGCGCTGCAGAGGCTTATGATCTTCCACCAGCAATACACGCATCAGATGAAACTCCAAACCAAGAAAGAACTAAAAGCTGGTAAAAACTCAAGGGAGCTCTGCAATTAACCCTAATAGGTAACCCCTTCAGCTGGCCAACTTTGGGCTGAATAGTTCAATTTATGTAATACTCCTCATTAAAGTCCCTAGGGTATTAAATAATGGTGAAACCCATTCCTAATGCCAAAATTGATTACGCCGGATTACCAACATGTCACACATTTCCCTGATCCCGGAATCTCCAATTGATGTTTTGGCGGTTGGGGCGCACCCGGACGATTTGGAGATTCTCTGCGGCGGCACCTTGGCAAAACTGGCCAAAACTGGCGCAAAAGTGGCCATTTTGGATCTAACCAACGGTGAACCCACCCCAAGAGGAACGCTCCTTCAACGCGAAAGGGAAGCCCGACTAGCCGCGGAAATTCTAGGCATTCCCCTTCGGTTCAATGCAGAATTGCCAAACCGAATTTTAATGGATTGCCCTGAGCATCGTTTCAAGCTAGCTACTTGGTTTCGGAAATTAAGGCCCAAAGTGGTTCTAGGCATTGCTGGTCGCACCGTAGCCGCATCGCCAGACCATTATCAGGCACAACTTCTTATAGAGGCATCTAGATTTTGCTCGCAACTCACTCATTGGGATGATAGATTTGAGGGAACGAAGCCATTTCGGGTTGAGCACTTGGTCTATGCCCCTTTTCCTTTTGATGCAGAAAACCGCTCTTGGGCGGGCGAATTTATTGTGGATGTGACCGGTACTTGGGAACAGAAACTGAATTCTGTACGGGCTTATGCCAGCCAATTTGATGGCCCCAGACTGGAAAAAATTGAACGGATGCTCACCGGGCATGGCATTTTTTATGGCAGTAAATGCGGCTTCACCTACGGCGAACTATTCGCGCTGCCAACGAAAGTGGGCACTGGCGATTTTCTTGGCTTGGTTTTGGGAGCAAAGGGCTCGCCTGCCCCCGTGAAGCTTTAAGCTCTTTTAAAAACTCGCACATCCTGACCGAACCCGGAATCAACCTGTTTCGTCTTAAGCTTGGATAGGCGGAAGATAACGGTAGGCCGGAAAATGCCGATCGTGCGGGTTGTACTGAATTAGCCAACCCCTTCCTGCCGATAAATGAAAAGGGATTTGGCGTTGCGTGATTTTCAGGTGCGATGCACCTGAAAGATCTTCGCCCCAAACAAAGCCCCTCGTTCGGGTTCAGGCAGGAGAGGCAGGAATATGCGCCACAATTCCTTGGCAGTTTGGTTTGCCAATCTTTTCAAATCTGGCAAAACAGGTGCAGCCAAAGCCCACAACAAACGGCAGCAGCCAATCCGTTTGGGATTGGAAGGGCTCGAAAACCGTTGGGTTCCCTCCGGTTTTTCGGGTGGCCTCACCAATGCCAGCGGCGATTTCAACAACGATGGCTACACCGACGCAGTAGTTGCCTGCCTTGCAGGCAGTAACCCCACTGTCACCGCAGTGAGTGGCAAAGACGGCACAACACTGCTCAATTTCTTCGCATTCGATCCTCGTTTCCGTGGTGGTGTGAATGTCGGAGCGGGCGACCTCAACGGGGATGGTGTGGACGATATCGCCTGTGCAGCGGCAGCGGGCTCTGACTCAGTAACAGTATGGAATGGTGCCAACGGCTCCCTTTTGGCCAGCATTGACGCCTTCGCAGGAATCAACACAAACGGCGCCTCGGTTGCCATTGGCGACTTCAACGGCGATGGAATCAATGATTTGGCGGTTGGCTCGGGTGCGGGCGGCTCCAGCAAAGTGACCATCTTCAAACCAACTGTCAGCGGCAGCACTATCACTCTTGCGGAATTGACCAGCGTCACCGCCTTTCAGGGCTTCAACGGTGACGTGATGGTGGCGATGGGAAATGTGACGGGCAATGTCGCGGATGAACTGGTAGTGGGGGCAGGCCAAGGCGGCCCGCCAGCAATTGCTATTTTCAGCAATGCCGGTGGCGCAACCGCCATTTCCAGATATTACGCTTTTGACTCCTCCTTCACAGGCGGGGTTAGCGTGGCCACAGGCTATTTTTCCAATTCAGATCTGGAAGATGTAGTTGTTGGCATGGGCGTGGGTGGAACACCTACCGTGGGTTTGTTCAAAGGCACGGAAACAACAGCTTACACTTCTTTCCTTGCATTCGCCGAGGGTTACAAAGGTGGCGTGAGTGTGGCTACGGGTGGTTTTAGCGCCTCTCTCGGCCTACAACCTCCCCGGCAGCAAGTCATGGTTGCCCCTGCCGGCCCCAGCCAGGGCCAAACCCAGATTTATGATGTGGCACTCTCAAAAAACCTTTACACTTTCACCAGCTTTTCCAACTCTGCCCCAGCCCCGACCACTCTTTTCTACAACCCAAGCCCCGATAATCCTTGGGGCAATGTAGACCCTGAGGTAATCAATCCGATCTCTAATGAAACAGTGGCCCAAGGTGCTGCCAACAAAACCATCAATTTGGCCACCGTGTTTGCAGACCCGAACGCAGCCAACACCTTGGTTCAGCTCAAGACCTCCGATGGCACGATGCTCGTGGAACTTTTGGACCAGGCGGCACCGCTCAGCGTTGACAACTTCCTCAGCTATGTGGATTCCAAGAAGTATGATGGCACGATTTGGCACCGCTCGGTAACCGACTTCGTGGTTCAGGGTGGTGGATATAAAACCACCACCGACGCGGATGGCAAGGTGACAGGGTTCAGCCACATCCCCACCAATCCTCCAGTGGTGAACGAATTCAGCCCGTTGCGGTCGAACATTCGTTCCACGGTGGCCATGGCCAAGGTTGGGGGCAACCCCGACAGCGCCACCAGCGAATTTTTCTTCAATGTTGCCAACAACTCACTCAACCTGGACAACCAAAACGGCGGATTCACGGTATTCGCCAATATGGTGGGAACAGGAATGGACCGGGTGGACACCATCAACGCCGGGCCCAATTACACAGTGACTGCCCCAACCGGCGACATGCAAAATGTGCCGCTGCAGGACATCACCAAGCCATCACCGGTGGCCAGCACCGACACCAAAAACCCCAACTATTACACAGTCAACACCGCTAGCGTTGTGTCGCTGGGCGAACAACTACGGTTCACCGTAGTGAGCAATTCCAACGCCAATGTGGTTACACCCACCATTGTTGGCAACGGGCTCACCCTGGCCTACTCGGCAACGCAAACCGGCACATCAATCATTGTGCTGCGCGCAACCGACCGCGCAGGTCATAGCACCGACACGGCCTTCACCGTCACAGTGGTGACCGCACCAGTCCCTGTTTGATCGCGAAAACCATTCCACTTGATCAGATGCCGGTGTTCTCAAAACTGGGAGCCGGCATCGGG
>CAIWHS010000451.1 GCA_903912515.1 uncultured Planctomycetaceae bacterium | reverse complement strand
TCAAGATGAAAACCTAAAAGGCACATTAGCCTGCCAATAATTCAAATACTGTCACCTCAGGCCGAACATTGAACCGGGCTCGAATCAGGTGCCCTACACCGCGGTTGATGTACATCTTCCGCCCGCCCTCCAGTTCAAGCTCGCCGGCGGTGTACCGTTTGTTGTTCACCGGCAGCAGCGGCGGCGGCAGGAACGGCGGCTTGCACTGCCCTCCGTGCGTGTGGCCGGACAGGATCCATCCCTGGAAATCGTCCCAGCCTGGCCGATCCGCCGAATCGGGGTTGTGGCTCAGTACCAGCGCCGGCTTCCCTGACTGCAATGAGCGCAGGGCGGCCATGTCGAAATTGCCACCCCACAGATCCTCCAACCCGCACACCTGCAAGCCGGCGACCTCCGTCATCTGGTTGCGCAGCAGGGTGATGCCGCTATCCTTTGCCAAAGCGGCCACTTCGCCAGCCACCTCCTGGTTGCGAAAGTCCAAGCCGTAGTCATGGTTGCCTAGCACGCCGAAGGTGCCAAGGCTCCCCAGCGCGCAACGGGAAAACACCCGCTTGGCTTGGTCGTCTACCTGGTTCTTCCGGCTGATGAAGTCGCCGGTGTATACCACGATTTCGGGAGCGATTTGCCGAACCCGGTCGAAGGTGTTGATCAGATAGTCATCATCGACCTGTGGACCAATGTGGAGGTCGCTGATCTGAACCAACCGCTTGCCGACCAGAGTTTCTGGCAGCCCGGCTATTGGCAGCGGCCGCCGCACTATTTCCAGCCAATGCGGTTCTATTCGCCAAGTGTACAGGCCCAGCCCACCTAAAAGGGATGATCCCAGTGTCATTCCAGTTAGAAGCAATTTTCTTCTGTTGGGCATTGTGTTTGAGGCCCTAAAAATACCGCAAATGGCATATCAATGATTGAGGAAATTTTAGGTAGTTCATTGTTGCTACCATGTGATCTTTCAGGGTTGGGAGATGGAGTTAGTCTGTTGGCGTTTTTTGGCGAACCACTTCAGCGCCATGGTTCCCAGCGCAAGGATGAGCAAACCTATCAGTGCCATCCTCCATTTGCGGGCGCCTGTGCGGTCGGCCCGGCTGAGCCCATCGGAGACCATCGCATTTTCAGAGGATGCATCGCTGGATGATGGAGGTGGAATGGCGATAGTGGTTTTGGTGAAGTGACCATCGTCAACATGCACCTCGACCCGGTATTTGCCAACCGGGGGTGAGGGGAAAGAAAAAAGGCCTTGGGCATTGGTGGTACCTTCCAGAAGGAGAAGGTTTGCAGCATCGAGAAGGTGCAACTTGCCGTTTGAAACGGGGGAATTATCGTCGTAGTAGACCTGAATATGAACAGTTGAGTCTTGCAGCCGGGCTTCGATGCCCAAACCATGCGCGCTAGCATTTTGTGCGGTGAGCCATGGGAACACGAGGGCGAGTAAGGCAGCAAAGGCAAAGCGCATGGGCCAAGATCCAGTATTAAGATTTAAATAAATATAACCCTAACTTGCGAGCAGAAAAGGGTCAATTGAATGGAGCGGTTGCTTATGGAAATTTCACCAAAACCACCTAATCCATTCCGCCGCCCTTGCGACCTTCTTTCTTGGCCGAGTTACGGCGCTTGGCATCCATCCGGCGGAGTTGAGAGCCCCAGGTGGGCTTGGTTTTTTTGCGGGGAGTTGGGGCTTGAAGGCATTGCCGTACCATTTCCACCAACTTGTCCAAACATTCCTGGCGGTTGCGTTCCTGATCGCGGTGCGTCTGTGCCACCAACAAAATGTCGCCCTCGTTGGTGAACCGGCTAGGGTAGCTTGCCTTCAGGCGGTCGAGTGTGCCCAAGGGCAACACCACCGTGGTGGTTGCCGTGGGCCAGCGCAGGTGGGTCTTGCTGGAGACCTTGTTGACATTTTGCCCGCCCGGGCCGCCCGAACGCGCGTAACTGAACTCAAGCTCTTCCAGCGGGATAGCCACACGCTTGCTCACGCGCAGCAGATTGGCCTCGGGTTGGGGAGTGGTCATGGCGCTTTCCCCGACTCGCGGTTGGCTGTTCCCTTGCGCTTGGTCAGGTTGTCACCTAATTCGGCCCGGAAGCGTTCGGCCAATGTCTGTAACCGCAGCAGTTCATCTGGTTGGTTATTGGCAAGGTTTTGGGTTTCAGCGGGGTCGTTCTCCAAGTCATACAGTTCTGGCAGGGTGATTTTTTTTTGGGTGTATTTAGCGGGAATGCCTGAGGTTCCGCCTGACTTGCCCGCGAGTGAACGGTAGGTGTGTGGCAGGACCAGCTTCCAGCGCCCGTCGCCGCTCACCACCGCCTGCAATTCATTTTGCATGAAATAGTAGGCGTAGCCATTGTTGGGCAGATCATGCGGATTTTTAGCCATGGCTTTGCCCGAGACGATACCCCAGCAATCACCCCCATCGATTTGGTTTTTGGGTAAATCGGCTGCCACTTGATTGGCCACGGTGGGCAGCAGGTCGATGGTCATCATCATCGCATTGGTGGTGGTGTTGGCGGGAATTTTTCCGGGCCAACGCATGATGCAGGGCACCCGAGTGCCACCTTCCCACACGGTTCCTTTGCCCTCGCGGAATTTTCCCGAACTGCCAGCGTGTTCGCCGTAACTTAGCCATGGGCCGTTGTCGGAGGTGAAGACCAACCAGGTGTTGTCGGAAAGTTTTAGTTCATCCAACTTGCCCAAGATGCGACCCACCGAGTGGTCGATCTCCTCAAGGACATCGGCATACAGGCCCTTGCCTGATCTTCCTTCGAAATCTTTGCCAGCAAAGAGTGGGACGTGGGGCTGGTTGTGGGCCAAATAGAGGAAGAAGGGTTTGGCGGCAGATTTTTCAATGAAGCGGATGGCCTCATCGGTGTATTGACCGGTGAGTCTTTTTTGGTCTTCGGGGCCTAGAGCCGGATTGATAACGGCGGTGTCGCGTAGCAGGGGTAGTGGTGGATAGCCTTTGGGCGATTCGGGATGGAAGGGCCACATATCGCCTGAGTAGGGGATGCCGTAGAAAGAGTCGAAACCCTGATTGGTGGGAAGAAATTGCGGCAGGTGGCCCAGGTGCCATTTGCCCAGGCAGGCTGTGGTGTAGCCCTTGCCCTTGAGCAGCGAGGCAAGCGAGGTTTCTTTGGGGTTAAGGCCGATTTTGGCATTGGGCCCGAGTGCCCCATGGATGCCCACACGGTTGGCGTAACACCCTGTGAGTAGGCTGGCGCGGGAGGCCGAGCAGACTGGTTGTGACACATGGAAATTGGTGAAGGTGCGGCCCTCGCGTGCCATGCGATCCAAGTGGGGGGTACGCGCGAGCTTGCCACCAAAGGGGCCGATGTCGGCGTAGCCAAGGTCATCGCAAAACACCACCACCAAGTTGGGTGGCGTGGCGTTTAGAGCCAAACAGGCAAGAGCCGCGAATATGAACATTTTGTCACCCCGCTTTGGTTATCGCAGTAACTGGAACTTGGTCACCGATTGCACCGAAGTGATTGGAATCCAGGTGCGGTTCACCCCGGCTATGTCCTCCACAGCGATGTGGTCTTTGGCCAGTTCCACAATCCGGTGGCTGCCAGCGTCTTGCACGAGGATGAACTCGTAGCGGCCCTGCTTTTCACGCAGCGACACCTTGTCGCCCATCCGCAGCGGGCCGAACGGGCCACCTCCGGGCGCATCAGGCCGCTGGGAGAGGGCGCTTCCCAAGAGTAAGGCCCCTGCGGAAACCGCGAGCACAGATGGGATCAGTCGCATGGAAACATTCCTAGCTGTTTGATGGGCAAAACTCAGAGAAATTTGATGCAGGCCACACCCGAGATAACCAGCAAAGCGCCAAGGATTCGTCCAGGCGTGATGGAGCGCACATCCAGCCCCATCCACCCATGGTGGTCCATCAGCATGCTGGAGAGTAACATTCCCCCCACCATGGCTGACAGAAAAACCCCGGCCCCCAGCCTGGGAGTCAGTACAGCGCCTGCCAGCACAATCAAGGCCCCGAGTGGGCCACCGATCCAGTTCCACCATGGGGTGGAGCGGATTACCTCCAGCGGTGGTGGTGATGGCCTGAACAGAAGCAGAAGCGTCACCGCTGTGACGATGGTGCCGCAGACGCTGAAAAATGCAGGGTACCATAGGTCATTAAGATTCCTGCGGAAGGAACCATTGGCCGAGGCCTGTAATGTCAGGCACACCCCTGCCCCGATTGCCAAGAGAAGATTCACCACCGTCGGACCCATCAGATCACTCCATCCCACTACGAACCATGCGAATTGATCAACCGCGAATTTTATATCTTAACCGACCCAGTTCAGGGTGCGCCCAACCGCCTTGCGCCAACTGGCCAGAAGCTTTTCGCGTTGGTCGTTGTTGGTGGTGGGTGTGAATTCCCGGTCGAGCACCCAGTTGCGTTCGATATCTGCCAAACTGTTCCAGGTGCCGGTGGCGAGGCCAGCCAGGTAGGCCACGCCTAGGGCGGTGGTCTCTTGCACGCGGGGGCGGCGCACGGAAACGCCTAGCAGGTCTGACTGGAACTGTAAAAGGGCGTTATTGCGGCTGGCGCCGCCATCGGCTTTGAGGGTGGCGAGGTTGACGCCGCTATCGGCCTGCATGGCACCCAGGAGGTCCGCCGATTGCCATGCCATTGACTCGACTGCAGCGCGGGCGATGTGAGCAGCGGTGCTGCCGCGGGTGAGTCCAAAAATGCCCCCACGAGCCTTGGGGTCCCAGTAGGGAGCGCCGAGGCCGGTGAATGCTGGCACGACGAACACGCCGCCAGAGTCTGGCACGCTGGCGGCGAGGGTTTCGACTTCTTCGGATTTGGTGATGATGCCTAGGCCGTCGCGGAGCCACTGAACAACAGCCCCTGCGACGAAAACGGCCCCTTCGAGGCAGTAGGTGGTTTTGCCACCGATGCGCCAGCCCACGGTGGTGAGCAGGTTGTTGGAACTGGGCACGGGTTTGTCGCCGGTGTTCATGAGTAAAAAGCAGCCGGTGCCGTAGGTGTTTTTCGCGCTGCCCGGCTGGAAGCAGGCCTGGCCGAAGGTGGCCGCCTGCTGGTCGCCGGCGATTCCGGCGATGGCAACCGGGGTTCCGAGCATTTCGGCATCGGTATGGCCGGCTACGCCGCTGGAATCGACCACCCGTGGCAGCATAGATCTGGGGATATTCAGAATTCCCAAAATCTCATCATCCCAGTCCAGCCTGTGGATGTCGAACAACAGCGTGCGGCTGGCGTTCGACACATCGGTTAGGTGCAGCCTACCGCCGGTCAGTTTCCAGATGAGCCAGGTGTCGACTGTGCCGAATAGAATTTCTCCCCTTTCGGCGCGACCGCGCAGGCCGGGGATGGTTTCGAGCAGGTGCACCACTTTGGTGCCCGAGAAGTAGGCATCCACCACCAGACCGGTGCGTTGGCGGATGAGCGCCTCGTGCCCTTGTGCCTTGAGCCGATCGCACACTGGTGCGCTGACGCGGCTTTGCCAGACGATAGCGTTGGCGACAGGGGTGCCGGTGGTTTTGTCCCACAAGATGGTTGTTTCGCGCTGGTTGGTGATGCCTAGAGAGCCAATTTGACTGGCCGAAAGTCCGGCGCGGGCCAGCGCCTCACGGGCGCAGGCGAGCTGGGTCTGCCAGATCTCTTCGGGGTCGTGTTCGACATCGCCGGGGGCGGGATAGATCTGCGGCAGTTCGCGTTGGGCCATCGACAAAGCTCGACCGTCTTGACCGAACACAATAGCCCGGCTGGAAGTGGTGCCTTGATCTAACGAAAGAATCGGCTTGCCCGTCATGCCCCATTACCCCAATACAACGTCCGAGGGAGAGAACCCGGAACAGCACCGGGCTGGGATTGATTGTAATGGCAAATGGGGCCGCCGGGCGCCCAGCCGGTCACCACCATAGCGTTAGCCTCCCGTTGCCGGTGAGGACGCATGGGCAAGTCCGGCAGTGGGTTAACGGGCTGGCCTCGGCCAGGTCCGGGACCAGGCGGTTGTCCTTGCCCGTCGGCCCGGAGGCTGCACCGGCTTACCCAGTTACCGACAAGCCTGAATACCGGTGTGTTTTTACCGGGCTCGTGGGCTGCAGGGAAATCAGCCTCCCTGAAGATCCTCAATACGAAGGTGAAGGCAACTTCCAGGGCCCTCGACTCGCGGACCCCCATCGCCACCTGCCGGTTCATCCCCGGCCGCCCCGCGATGGTGGCGTTCGCTTCCACCCGGAGGGTGCTGGGCGGCATGGTGCCGGTAAGCACGGCCTTTTGCGGATCAAAAACCAGCCCGCCGGTTGGTTGAGCGCGGTGTTCGCTTCGTCCAGCCCTACCATGGCGGCGGTGGGCAGGGCTAGGACGCTCATGGGTCGAATGATTCGAGGCACGTCCAAAATGGCCAGCAAATCGACAAACCCATTGCCGGACGATCACCAACCTGAAGGCGCGGGGGCTGTTGGACTCCACCCTTGTCCTCTGGGGCGGCAAATTTAGGAGGACACCGACAAGGACCCAGCTGGGGGTGTGATTGTCGTCTTATCCGTTAGATTTGTCTTCGCCTTGACCATTCAAAATTGGTTTCAGTGAAAAAACTTTCCAGGCAGATGGTAGCCTTGTCACCGTGGAGTTGGCCGGCACAGCCATAGGCACCGCCACGGTGAACCCGTCGGGTGCCTGGACTCTGCCCAGCACAGGGGCGTTGGGTCTGGGTAACCAGTCCTTTGTGGTGGGGGCCACCGATGTGGCGGGGAATGTGTCCACAGACGCGCCTCCCTATATCATCACCACGGTCACCATCTTCACCGCCCCCAAGCCCGAGCAGGCACGCTTCATCCCAGCTTCTACCCCTTTGAAGCCAGCGACAATTCCAACGGCGGCGCCTCCGCCAGCGTAGGCGATATCGATGGCGACGGCTTGAAGGATCTGATCATCGGCGCGGCCCCCGGTACCAGTCCCTATGTCTCCATCTTCGACACAGGAACGCTGGCCCTGAAGAAGCGTTTCCTGGCCTATGATGCGGGCTTCCTGGGCGGCATCAATGTTTCGGCGGGCGATCTGAAGGGCGATAGTGTGGAG
>CAIWHS010000450.1 GCA_903912515.1 uncultured Planctomycetaceae bacterium | reverse complement strand
CTGACCTACACGGTACGAGCGACTGACAGTAACACTCCGGCAGCCATCCACGAACGCACAGTGATCATCACGATCACTGGCACGAACGATGCGCCGGTGATTGCAGCAGGTGCCGGCACCGCATCGCTGACCGAGACGAACAGCACGCTAACCGCAGGTGGCAGCTTCGCAGTCGAAGACCTCGATTACAGCAACACGGTAACGGCTTCCGTTCAGTCAGTGGTCTCCAGCGGCATCACCGCCGGGATCCTAGCCAGCGATGCCCAACTGCTAGCCATGCTCTCGGTCGATGCGGGCAACATCCTGACCGCGACCAGCACGCTTGGCACGATGAACTGGTCGTTCAATTCGGGTAGCCAAGCCTTTGATTATCTGGCCCAGGGCGAGACTCTGACGCTGACCTACACGGTGCGAGCGACTGACAGTAACAGTCCGGCAGCCATCCACGAGCGCACAGTGATCATCACGGTCACTGGCACGAACGATGCGCCGGTGATTGCGGTTGGTAGAAGTGATTCTGCCAGTAGTTCGCTGACGGAGACCGACACGACGCTGACGGCAACGGGCACACTTTCGGTGCAAGATCTGGATTACAGCAACACGGTGACGGCGTCGGTTATTTCGGTGGTTGATTCTGGGATAACCACGGGAAATATATCTGACAATGCTGCATTAAAAGCCATGCTCACCGTGAGTTCCGGCTATGTGATTAACGGTACAACCACCACTGGGTCAATCACCTGGAACTTCAATTCGGCCACAGAATCGTTCGATTATCTGGCCCAGGGTGAAACGCTGACGCTGACCTACACGGTTCGGGCGACAGACAGCAACAACCCCAGCACATTCCACGAACAGACCGTGGTGGTAACCGTTACAGGCACCAACGATGCGCCTGTTATTTCAATCAGCCGTGGCGATAGTATCGCAAGCGGCCTAGCGGAACAGACCAGCACCTTCACTGCCGCCGGCACGCTGACAGTGACCGATCTGGATTTGAGCAATACCGTTGCGCCTTCTGTGTATCAGGTCACTTCGAGTGGCACTACCAGTGCGTCGGTTCCAGCCAATGGCACATTGCTAGGTTGGCTCAGTGTTGACTCCGGTAATATTATCAGCAGCTCCACCCTGACCGGTAAACTGAATTGGGCTTTCCAAGCCGGCCGGCAAGTGTTTGATTTCCTCAATCCTGGAGAAATCTTTACTCTCACCTACACCCTGCGCGCTACCGATTCAAACGCACCAACAGCCGGCATAGGTGATCGAACAATTGTCATCACTGTGCCTGCCGCTCCCCGTGTGGACAGCGTGACTGCTGACACCCATGCCGATTCCAAGTTCACGGGTGATCAAATCACTTATGACAACACCCTGACCGTCACAGGCAAGGTGCCTGCCAATTCTACCGTTGTCATTTATGATGGCGCCCGGATTAGCGCCACGGGTTCGGCCGACAGCTCAGGCAATTTCACAATAACCACAGACGCGCTAACCGATGGTGAACACACCTTGCGGGTTTCGGCTATTGATGCGGTTGGCAATGAATCGCCCAAAACCAGTTTGGGTCGTTGGCTCATCGATACCATCGCTCCCAATCTGCCAGTCTTCAATTCCATCACCACCGACACCCATGATGCGGTCACTTCCGCCTACCAGACCGATCGTGTCACTAGCGACAATACACTCACTGTTACAGGCACAGCCGAGCTAGATAGTTTGCTGCGGATCTATGATGGTTCCACATTGATTGCCAGCACCTATGCTGACAGCAAGGGAAATTACATCCTAACGACTCCTGTATTGACTGATGGCGATCATGCACTTTCCATCACCAGCACCGACACTTCGGGTAATGAATCGGGTAAAACCTCGCTCAATACCTGGAAGATAGACACCATTTCGCCTGATAGGCCTGCGGTGACGGCCATCTCTGGCGATACAGGCACAGATGGGGATGCGATCACTAGCGACAAAACCCTGTTGATTCACGGAACCGCTGAAGCCAACAGTCTGGTGAAGGTCTATCGCGCCGGCATTTATCTGGGCCTGGTCTATGCCGATGGCAATGGAAAATGGACCTATGACGACACTGCAACCATGCTGGCCGATGGTCAGTACATTTTCACAGCAACCTCCACCGACCGGTCGGGCAACCTGTCTGGAATTTCAAGTGATTACAAGGTGATCATCGACTCTTCGGTTCTGGCTCCCACGCTGTCTGGCATCTCGCCAGATACCGGCCCCAGCAAGACCGATGGAATCACTTCCAGCACCATTCCTGTGCTTTCAGGTAAGGGTGAAGCATTAGGCACGGCAATTGTTTATCGCGATGGTTCCGAAGTGGGTCGCACGACTATCGACGCCGGCGGTGTCTGGAGCCTGGCAATCGCCCGTTCGGGTCTGGCTGATGGTACTTATGAGCTAACCGCCAGAGTTCAGGATATTTCGGGTAGTATTTCAAATTCAAGCAGCCCGCTCACTGTGGTCATCGACACGGTTGCCCAGATTCCAGCCATCACCGATTGGCGTACCGACACCAATATCATTGGTGACAAGGTTACCAGCGATAACAAACCAGGCCTTTCAGGCACCGCAGAGGCTAATTCGCGTGTCCAAATCCTTCGCAATGGTTCGGTTGTTGCCACAGTCGATGCTGATACAAAAGGTGCCTGGAAGTACGATACCTCCAGCAGTTTGACCTCCGGTACCTACAGCTTCACAGCCCGCATGACCGATCCGGCAGGCAATGTTTCCGACCTTTCTTCCGCGCTGGTGATTGAGATCGACACAGTTGCTCCAACAGCCCCTAGCCTGGTTGGAATCAGTCCCGATACCGGTTCCAGCGCGAAGGACGCCATCACCTCGGCGCGCGAGCTGACCGTTTCGGGCAAGGCGGAGGCTTCTTCCAAGTTGCGGCTTTATGTGAATGGCAATGAAGTCGCCACGGTTTACACCGACAGCACCGGGGTATGGCAAGCACCTTTGTCATTGGCCAAAGCCCAGGACGGCAAATACACGTTAAGCGCCAAAGCCTACGACCTAGCTGGCAATATGTCCTCAGAGTCGTCCGGCTTGGTAGTGACACTCGATACCACGGCACCTGCCGCGCCCGGTGTGCTAGAGATCACAGAGGATCGCGGTATCAGCTCCTCAGATCAACTCACCAATGACCCCACACTCAAGGTTGGAGGCACCGCTGAGGCTGGTAGCTTGGTCACCTTGTTCCGTGACGGCAGCCAAGTGGGATCCGCAGTTGCCAACGCCGCTGGTGTTTGGTCGATTGATACCACCTCGACCACACTTACCGATAACGAATACCTTTATACCGCCACCTCTACAGATACTTCCGGCAATACCGGCGCACTTTCACAAGCGTTGAAGGTGACCATCGACACAGCCACAATTGTGCCGACACTTGCAGGCATTTCGATTGATACGGGTGTTGCCGGCGACCTGATCACTTCAGAAACGGCCCAGGTTTTCACCGGCAACTCTGAAGCGGGTGCCCGCGTCGAATTGTTGCTGGCCGGCAAATCGTTCGGCTTTGCCACAGCCGATAGCCAAGGCAAATGGGTCTACGATGCGACTGCCACCCCGCTTGTGGTGGGCAAGAATTCCTTCACCTTCAAGGCTGTCGATCGCGCCGGAAACACTAGCGCCGTCTCCACCGCGTATCTGGTCACCGTGGTCGACAATGTGGTCACCACCCCCACATTCACCAAGATCACAGAAGATACCGGCAGGGCCACCGACCAAGTGACCAAATCAAACCGTATCACCCTTTTTGGCAAAGGCGAGGCGGGCACCACGCTTGAGATTTTCCAGGATGCTGCCTCCATTGGCGGGCTAGTCATCCCGACTGGCGGTGCTTGGAGTTTCGATGTGCCATCCACACTGGCCGATGGAACCTATCGCTACACTGCCCGTTCAACCGATATTGCTGCTGTTGTTTCTCCGATTTCCGATCCCTTCCTTGTCACCATCGACACCACCCTTGGTGCTCCGGGGGTGAACTCGCTGACTGGTTCGTTGCTCATTGACGAAGGTTGGCTGACTGGTAACAAAACCCCAACCCTAGCCGGCACCTCCGATCCCGGTTCGACGGTTTCCATTTTGCGCGGTACAAGTGTGGTGGGAACAACCACCGCCCTGGCCGATGGAACCTGGTCTTTCACGATGCCTAGCGCCCTTGCAGATGGCTTGTACGCCTTCAAGGCGACTGCCACCGATCTGGCGGCTAACAAAGCCGAGCAGGCAGGCAGCTTCCCGGTGGTGATCGACACGAAAGTCCCGGGCTTGGCGGTTTTCTCAACCATCAGTCCTGACACGGGTACCAGCGCCACCGACCGAATCACCAACGCAACTCGCCTTACTCTTTCGGGAACTGCGGAAGCCTATGCTACAGTTCAGGTCCGTTTTGGTGGCAACCAGGTAGGAACAACAACCGCCGACTCCAAAGGCAATTGGACCTACGATACCGGCACCACACCGCTGACAGCAGGGGCCTACAAGGTCGAGCTGCGTGCGGTGGATCGTGCTGGTAATGCTGGTGATCTTTCAGCCGTGAAAGATTTCACGGTCGATGTCTCAACACCCGCGCCAACCTTGGACCGACTGACAGACGCCAAGGGCAATGCACTCACCAGCCCAACGGCAACCACCACGGTGAACCTTGCCGGCACCTCCGAGGCGGGTGCCTCGGTACAGGTTTTGATTGATGGCGTTTTGGCGGGAACCGCCACCGCCACTTCCGGTGGAAGTTGGTCGATAACTCTGCCCAGCTTGCCTGCCGAAGGCGAACGCTCCTTCCGTGTCATTTCCACGGACATTGCTTCCAATCAGGCTGAAATGGGCAATCCAATCACCCTGATATTCGACCGCACCGCGCCTGATGCACCCCAGACGGGTGCGGGTAGTAGCTCTGGTCTAACCAACAATCCAGTGGTTACGGTAGTAGGAACCGCTGAAGCTGGTAGTCGGGTTGAGATTTTCTTGGGCACTACTTTGGTGGCTTCAACCACCGCTGGACCAGATGGCAAATTCAACACCAAAACATCAGCTTTGGCTGATGGAATTCACACGCTGAAGGCCCGGGCTATTGATCTTGCGGGCAATGCAAGCGTTTTGGGCGAATCGGCGAAAGTGTCGATTGACACCAAGACCGACAAGCCCGCCGGGCTGAAGCTGGTCAATGACACCGGTCGTTTGGCCACCGATGGTGTCACCAACTCAAGCGCGATCATTATCACTGGTACCGCCGAGGCGGGCGCCACAGTCAGTGTCTTCTTGGGAAGAACCGTTTTAGGCTCGGCTAAAGCCGATTCTAGTGGTGCCTTCAGCATCGACATCTCCAGCGGAGTAGTCGAAGGCTCCCATACACTGTTTGCCAGTGCGCTTGATCTGGCCGGTAATGCAAGTGCCAACAGCGACAGTTTGGCCATTCGCATCGACCGCACCGCCCCCAATGCCCCCACTATCGAGGCGATTCAGGAAGACACAGGCACGGTTGGTGATTTCCTGACCAAGGCAACCAAGATCAATGTTTCTGGCAAAGCCGAGCCGGATGCCCAAGTCACCCTCAGCCAAGATGGTGTTGATGTTGGCACGGCTATTGCCAGTCTGGATGGCACCTGGAGTATTCTTGTTGGTGGTACCAAGGGCTTGGCCCAGGGTGTTTACCAGTTCAAGGCCAGGGCCACCGACATTGCGGGTAACACGGGCATCGACTCTGCCAACAGGCCGGTTGAAATTGACACCACAGTGGCAGCACCCAAGGTTTTGGGTCTAACCGATGCCAACGGAGCGGCCCTTTCAACCCTGATTACCAACACGGGTGCCATCGGTCTGCGTGGAACCGCTGAGGTTGGCAGTTCGGTTGAATTGCTGGTGAAGGGAATCAATGTTGGTACGGCAACCGCGGATGCAAGCGGTGCTTTCACCCTGGTACTCGCCACACCTTTGGCAGAGGGGGCTTTCACGGCCCAGGCCCGCGCCACTGACCGGGCGGGTAACCTGTCTTCCCTTTCCGCCACGCTGGCCTTCACCATCGACCTTACTGCTCCCGATGCTCCCCTGACATCTGGCATCAGCCCGGATACAGGCACTAGCGCGACCGATGGACTCACCAGTTCCACCACACCCACCGCAAGCGGCAGCGCTGAGGCTGGCAGCACGGTGGAAATGGTAATTGATGGCGGTTCGGTGGTCACGTCCAAGGCGTCCGCCAAGGGTGTCTGGTCGTTTGCGCTGCCCACTCTTTCAGAAGGCAATCACCAGCTCGTTTTCTGGTCGGTTGATGCCGCTGGCAACCGTTCGAAGGCAAGCCAAACGCTTAAAATGGAAGTCGATACCCTTGCCCCCGGGTTGCCGGTCATTACAGGGATCCAGAACGATACCGGTGATAGCGCGACCGATGGGGTCACCAGCGACAACACTCTTCTGATTGCCGGTACAGCCGAGGCCAATAGTCTGGTCGATGTGATGCGGAATGGCACAAAAATCGGCCGCGCATTGGCAGATGCCACAGGGTTATGGAAATACCAGTACGATGTCACCTTGGCGGATGGCAAATCAGCTTTGACAGCCCATGCCAGTGACCAGGCCGGCAACAAAGGCGCGCTTTCGGTAGCCTTCAATGTGGTCATCGACACCAAAGCCCCTGTGGCCGGGGTGATCACCGGTATCAATCCTGACACAGGCACCCCTGGCGACGGCATCACCTCGAACACCAGTCCCACCGTGCTGGGTACAGGTGAAAAGGGCGCTGCCGCGGTGGTTAGCCTTGAGGGTGCAGAGGTCGGGCGTACCGCTATCGGTACCGATGGCAAATGGTCGCTCAATTTGCCCACCCTCAGCGAGGGGGCCAACCAGGTCAGTGTGACTATTCTCGATCTGGCGGGTAACCAGGCCCCGGTCTCAGCAGCCTTCACGGTACGACTCGATACGCAGGCGCCTTCCGCTCCTGTCATCACTGGAATTTCCAGCGATACCGGTCGCTCGGCTTTGGATTACATCACCAAATCCACCGCATTCTCCTTGCTGGTGACTGCTGAACCGGGCAGCAAGGTCGAGGCGATTCTCAACGGAAATGTAGTGGCTTCGGCCATTGCCGATGGCTCTGGCAATGCCTTGGTCGCCCTGACAGGCCTGACTGCCGGTAACCTATCGTTCACTGCGCGGTCCACCGATATAAGCGGCAATGTTTCGGTTGCCTCCCAGGCCCAAGTGGTCACCATCGATACCGCCGCCCCCGCCAGCCCAACCGGGCTGGGAATTGTCAACGACACCGGGGCTAGTTCAATCGATGGCATCACCAGGGATGCCGGAATTATTGTCAAGGGTAGAGCTGAGGCCGACAGCACGGTCGAAGTGATACTGGCTGGTGTCACCCGCACAGCCATTGTCGACGCCCAAGGTGATTGGCAGGTCAGCTTTGCGGACCTTTCCTTCAACGATGGCTCGCATCAGGCGAGTGTAAGCACGATTGATATCGCAGGCAATCGTTCCGCCAAGCCTTCGACCTACACCATCAAGCTCGACACTCAGGCGCCGGCCCTTACTGTCAAGGCAATGACCCCGGACACGGGCGTCTCTTCCAGTGATGAAATCACAGCATCCACCACCCCCACTTACACTGGCACCGCCGAGGCGGGCGTCGCTGTTCGCATTCTCAATGCACAAGGTTCTGTTTTGGTTAGTGGAGTGACTGACAGCCGGGGTGCCTGGTTGTTGAAATTGCCAGCCATGGCGGACGGCGTCCATGTCCTCACCTTCGCTGCGGAGGACTTGGCAGGCAATATCCAGACATCCAGCCGTACCTTGGTGGTAGACACCACCGCACCAGCACTGGCCCAAATCCTTTCCATCACCCCCGACACGGGTGCTAGTGACTCAGATTCCATAACCAATGCGGCCAATGTGGAACTTGCAGGCACGGCTGAAGCCAATGCCCAACTGAAGGTGTTTGTGCAAGGCAAACTGGTGGCCACCACCACCGCCGATGCCCAAGGTGTTTGGAAACAAACCATAGCACTGGCGGCCGAAGCCAAGTACACGGTGGATGTTCAGTCAATTGATGCGGCAGGGAACAACTCGAGAACTTCGGGCGGCCTGATCATCACGCATGACACCAAGGCGCCAAACGCGCCGCTGGTCGCTTCTTTGAGCCCAGATACCGGCGCAAGCGTCATTGACGGTATCACTTCAGCTAACCAGCCCACAATAACCGGTACCGCTGAGGCTAACGCCTGGATCAACCTTGTATTCACGCAAGGGACACAAACAATTTCAGGGAAAACCCAGGCTTCTGCCACGGGCACCTGGTCTTTCCAGCCTTCAAACGGTTTAAACGAAGGTATTTGGCAGGTTTCCATCACGGCGGATGACACCGCTGGCAACCGTTCGGCAGCCACCCAGCGCGGGTTCACGATCGATACGATAGCCCCGAATCAGGCAGTGGTCGAAGGTGTTTTGTTGGGCGACTTGATCGATCCCGACCAACTTACCAGTGATTTGCAACCCCGGGTGCAGGGCAAGGCCGAACCGGGCAGTCAGGTCACCGTGGAAGTGGATGGCACCACGCGTGCTACCACAACGGCCGATTCCCAAGGTGTCTGGAGTTTGCGCCTCAACGGTTTGTCCGATGGCAACCACACCGTGGTTGCTTGGGCCACCGATACTGCAGGCAATCAAGGTGGGACCAGTTCTACAGCCACCTTCACCCGTGACACCGTTTCCCCCACATCCCCCACGCTGGATCGGGTGGCACCGGATACAGGTGCGCGCGATGACGACGGCATCACCAGCGCCAACACGCTGACCTTGGAAGGTCGTGCCGAGGCGGGTGCCACCCTTTTTGTGGTGGTGGACGAGCAAGTGGCTTCCACCATCGTGGTGGGTTCTTCCGGTACATGGACAACCCAAATCAGCAGCCTTGTTGAAGGCAAACACATTATCGATGTGCAAATACGCGATGCCGCTGGGAACCAGGCTTCCGGTGGTGCGCGTACCGTATGGATCGACTTCACAGCTCCTGTTGCTCCGGTTTTTGCTCGCATTCAAGAAGACACTGGCACCAGTTCAGTTGACCGGTTGACTCGCGTCGCCCCACTTTTCATTGCTGGCACAGGTGAACCCGGGGCGTTGATCCGTCTCGATGGCCTCTTGGCTTCAGGCGGTACTGGTCTTTTGGCTTCTGGAAAGGTTGCAACGGATGGCACTTGGAGCTTGCAACCAGTAAATGCCGGTTGGTTGGAAGGGAACAACAGCTTCACCGCCCGCCAGACCGATCTGGCCGGCAATGTTTCCGAGGAAATGACTGCCAACTTCACGCTGGATACCAGCGCTCCGCTAGTTCCGGTCGTTACTGGTATTACCTCCGATACCGGGCGTAGTGCGGTCGATGCGATCACTTTTGAATCGCTGCCAAGTATTCAGGGCAATACTGAAGCCGGGGCACTGGTGGCGGTAACAGTGGATGGCAAAGCCGTGGGTGTGGTAACCGCTGGACCTGATGGTGTTTGGTCAATCCAGCTTGCTACCAAATTGGCTGACGGATCGCACAAGATTTTGGCCACCGCAACAGACGCCGCTGGCAATCAATCGATGGCCAGCGCTGCCTTTGTTTTGTTGGTCGATACCCGTGCTCCCGATGCGCCTGTGCTGACCGGTTTCGACCAGGATACCGGGGCCAGTGCTTCCGATGGACTCACGAGCGACACCACCCCAGCGGTACTAGGCACAGCCGAGGCTGGCAGCCTGCTGCGGCTTGTGGTCGACGGGGTTGAAGTGGCGGAGACAATCACAGGCGACGATCGCAAGTTCGTTCTGCCAATCCAAGTGGCACTCGCCGAGGGTGCGCATTCCATTGAAGTGTTCGCAATTGACACCGCCGGCAATGTCGGAAAGCGATCGATTAGCCGGGTGTTGACTATAGACACCACCGCACCGCTGGCACCCGAGATGGACCATCCGCAGGATGACACCGGTATCAGTGCCGAAGATGGCATCACCAGTGATACAACACCACTACTTGCAGGCAGGGCACAGCCTGGTGCAGTGGTGATGGTGCGTGACAACGGCACACTTCTAGGCCAGGTCACGGTTGGCGAGGACGGTTCCTGGAGCCTTCCGGTCAAGAAGGCCTTGGCACAAGGCAGGCATGAGTTCAGTGCAACCACGGTTGACTTGGCGGGCAATCAATCACCTGCCAGTTCGCTGGATCTGACGATTGATACCACCGCTCCGGCATCTCCCTCCGAAATCACCCTCGAGGTAGATTCCGGCCGATCAGCCTCCGATGCCATCACCTCCGACAACAGGCCAACCTTGAGAGGTACTGCCGAGGAAGGCTCGGTGGTGACCATCACCTTGGGTGGTGTGACAACGAATGTGCCTGTTGTGGGTGGCAAGTGGTCCTACACCGCGACCGAAACGCTGGCTGACGGAAAGCAGGTGGCTGATGTCACGGCCACTGATCCCGCCGGCAACACCGGCAAAAAGACCTCGTTCAAGTTCACCTTGGACACTGCCCCTCCCGTGGTTGTTGTGGCCTTCCCCAAAAACGGTAGCCAATACAGCCTGAAGAGCTGGACTGGCGCGCTTAAGGGAACCTCCACCACCGGTGGTGTGGATGGCGGCAGCGCGGTGGACGCTGTGTACCTAGCGGTGCGTGATTCTGCCGGGTTCTGGCTGAAGGACGGGGCTTTCACCGAATCTGCTGGGCAGGTGCTGAATCGGGCTACCGGGACCAACAACTGGAGCATGCCGCTGTTGGTAGGAGCGCTCGTCGATGGCCGCTCTTACACCGTGGATGTGCTTGCTGTGGATACCGCTGGCAATGAGACACGCTTGGAGGGAGCAATTTCCTTCGGTTTTGATTCCAGCGCGCCTGTTCCGGTTGTGACTGCAGGCGTGGATTCGTTGAACCTGCGGCCTCAGGAAATTGTTGTCGAATTTGGCGAGCCGGTCCAAGGTTTCAGCTTGGACAAGCTGAGCGTTAGCCCGGGCCTAACCCTTGAGAACCTGACCCTGCAAGGCACCGCGTATCACTTCCAGATGCGGCCTGCTGCCGAAGGTACCTACAGCATCAAGCTGGCAGCTAATGTAGTCACGGATCTGGCGGGTAATCCAAGCTCGCCCATCTTGATCAATAAGGCTTTCGACATCTCGACAACCCGTGACAACGCATACCCATTGGCGCTCGACCAGACAGGCGCTGGATCATATGGCGGAATATTGGGATCCACCACAGATAGTGATTGGTTCAGCCTGACTACTCCAGTCTCTGGTGGCATGCAATTGACGGTAAGCGGTGGATTCACGGTTCGCAACACTCTCACTGTGCTGAACGACCAGGGCGAACCTTTGGGCATTTCTGATAACGCTTTGGGAAATGGAAGCAACCTCAAGATGAATGTTGAGGCTGGTCAGAAAATATTCGTGCGGATTGACAGCCGGTTGGGTGGCACTGGCAATTATACCTTGGGTGTGGTCACGGGTGACCGGTTCCTTGATGATGTCGGTTCTAATGCCGAGTCGTCGACGCTGGCACCGGTCAGTTCCGCCGGGGCAATTCAGGCTCGTGGCAAGATCGACAATCCAGGTGATGTGGATTGGTTCCGTTTCACGGCTCCATCGAGCGGCCAGTTCACTGTAAAAATGTCAGCTTCGGGTGCCTCGAGACTGCAGCCGGCTATTGATGCCTTTAATAGCAATCTGGTATCTCTGGCATTCCAGGAGGCACGCCAGGGTGAGGGTTCGGTCACGGTGCGTTTTGGCGTTGTTGCCGGTCAAGCCTACTACCTAGCCGCCCGCGGTTTGGGTGTCGATTCCGCCGCCATGGTGGGCGATTACCAATTCAGTTCGAGCCTCGCCACTGCTGGTGTGGCTGCGAATGACGATTATGCCGGCACCATTCAGGGTGCGGCGCCCATCAAATTGAACAAAGGCCAAGGCGAATTGCGCGGTGTGTTGGAAAACTCCGCCGATACCGACATGTTCAAATTCACAGTTCCGGCTGCAGGCCGGATGCTGGTGCGCTTGTCCTATGGCAGTTCGGTGCCGGCAGCCCGGCTGACCATGCTGGGTGTTGACGGGCGCGAGACGGGCACCTTGGTTGATACCGGAACCAAAGGACTGTGGGAATACACCGCAGAGGGTGGCAAGGAAGTCTATTTGCGGCTCGATTCCTTGGGAGAAGGGGACCAGTCTTACACCTTGTCGATTGCTGCCGATGAGGAAACGGGTATCGCCCAATTGGCTAGGGTTATCTCGCCCGATGCAGCCGGTGCCGTGCTGGATGGCGCCATTCAGTTGGCTGGTGATGCGGATCTTTTAGCGGTTGACACCACTCTGGACGGTCGCTTGATCGCCCGTCTTGACCCTCGCGGGTCCATTTTTGCCACCCGTCTAGAAATTTTGGATCAGAGCGGTAGGGTATTGACCACCGGAACCTTGGATGCCCAATTCCGTCAGCAGGCCAATTTGGTGGTGACACCTGGGCAGCGTTACTTTGTAAGGGTCACAGGTGATGATGGTGCAACAGGTCGCTACCAGCTTCAGGTTCGACAGATCGCTGATGATCAGCCTGATTTGCCTTCATTGGCCAAAACCGATTTGCAACTCGCCCAAAGTACAACCGGGGCTGTCCAGTTCGATGGGGACTCGGATGTTTTCCGTTTCACCGCTGACCTGTCTGGTGACTTTATCTTCCAGGCCAAAGCTGGTTCGGGCAAGCTGGATCCGCGTATCTCGATCATCGATGCCAATGGCAACGAACTGGGATTCAACGACAACGGTGGACAAGGTACCGCGGCCCTGCTTGGCCTGACCTTGGAATCAGGCCAAACCGTCTATGTGAAAGTGGGCGGTAAGCCGGGCGGTGGCAGCGGTAATTATGAATTGCTAGTTACTTCGGATCGTATAGCTGATGGCGATGATTATGCCGATACACTGCGCCTTGCCCTAAAGGAGCAAAGTTCGCTGTTGTCTTTGGCGGATGGATCAGGTTCTGTCGAGGGATCGATCAATCGAACAGATGATATCGACCTTTTCCGGTTGGTAGTCCCCTCCAATGGTCGCTTTGAGATTTTGGTCAAGGCTTCCGGTGGTCTCAATCCTCGCCTGGATTTGCTGGATGCTACGGGCAGGTTGGTGGCAGGCGATGATGCCGGTGGACAAGGGGTTGATGCCTTTATTTCGCGTGTACTTACTGGCGGTGACCAAATATTCCTGAAGATTCAGGGTCTTTCAGACACCATAGGTGGCTATTCCCTGGAATTTAGACCTTTCCAGACCACCGGGCAAACCATCCCTGATGATGTGGGTGATTCGGTGGAACAGGCGAAAGCCCTCAACCTAAATGCCGATGGCATAGCTGTGTTCGATGGCAATATCGAAGTGGGTGGTGATGTCGACTACTTCACCGTTGCAGTCGCGGAATCGGGCAGTCTGCTCATTGATCTTGGGACTTCGGGCACCGGGAATCTCGATACCATCCTGTATGCCAAGGCGTCTGCCACATCGCAGTGGGAGGTGAACGACAATGTTCGCGGTTCTACCGCTAGCCGAGTTGTTTTGGATGTGAAGGCTGGCGACATCGTTCAAGTCAAGGCAACCGGGTTTGGCACCACAACAGGGAAATATGCCCTGAAGCTGGAAATGCTTCCGCCGGTTCCCGATGATTTCACCAACAACCTTGCCGACCCTGAGCCGCTTGAATCGAATCTGACCGGTAATCAGTCTGGTGAGATTGAATCGGTGGGTGACCGTGACCTGTTTGTCTACACGCCTTCTGAGGACGGCTTCCTCACCGTGGCTTTGGAACGGGTGGTTGGAAGCGGGCTGAATCCACAACTAAGGTTGCTGGATACCCAAGGTAATATTTTGGTGCAGGACAACGACTCGGGGGTTGGTGTCAACTCTTTGGCTCAGGTGCGGGTGAGGGCTGGAGTTCCGGTGCTCATCCAGGCCGGCAGCGCGTTGGCTAACACGGGCAAGTACCAACTGGCCTGGTCGCTCTCGACAGATGACTTTGGTGACACAGCGGGCAGCGCCCAGGAGCTGGATGTCACGAATAATCTGTTCGAGCAAGATGGCAGGCTGGGCACTAGCTCGGACAACGACTGGTTTGTCTATGTGGCTGACCGGGAGGGGCTGGTCACTTTCCGCATGGAGCCCACCAATTCTAACGAAACCTTGGACCCCTATCTGTTTGTGCTGGACGGTTCCATGGCAATCATGGGTAGCAGCAGCCGGGTGGATGGTGGCAAGCTTGCCGAGGTTTCGATTCAGGTTTCCGCAGGCCAGGTCTTTTACCTGCAGACGGCAAGCCTTGGACGCACCATGGGCGATTACCGTTTGTCTAGTACGGCGGTGGCTGATGATTACGGCAGTTCCAAAGAAAACGCCTTTGAGTTGGAGCTGGATGGACAAAACCGATTGGCGGATCTTGAGGGGGCGGTTGATATTTCTTTAGACCGCGACTGGTTCCAAATTGTGGCCCAAGCGGATGGCCGCGTCCGCATGAGCCTGACTGGCGTCGATGAGTTTGATCCGGCGATCCTCGTAGTCGATGCCGATGGCAGGATTGTCGCGGCTAACGATGACTTTGGTGGGTCCGCAGACAGCCGGGTTGATTTGCGCCTCAAAGCCAACGAGGTTTATTACATTCAAGCCTCAGGTTTCGGTTCTTCCGAAGGTGCCTATGTGCTTCGTATCGATGACATTCCCGATGTGGCGGATGACCATGGAGACACCTCCGACTTGGCTTCGGCACTTTTCCCCGACCAGTTGGGAGTGACCAGCGGATCTGGCAATTTAGGGCATGACACAGACAACGATTACTTACGCCTGATCCCCGCCAAATCAGGCACCGCTGTTTTGAACCTGACCGCTTCGAGCGAATTGGATGATGCTGCCCGTGTACGGATTTACACCCTGCTGGATGGCAAGCAGGTGCAGATTGGTTCAGCGCAAGGTTCTGCGGTATTGAAGGTCTCGTTCCCGGTCAGTGCCGGGCAAGACATTTTTGTCAGGATCGATTCGCCAAACGGCGGTATGGGATCATACTCGTTTGATGTGCAAATCGCTGAGGTATCATCCGGCGATAGGCCCATCGATTCTGACACCCTTCGCGCCATTTCTGATGAGTTCAATCGGGCTTTCATCCAACGCATCTCGGCGATGCTTAATCCATCTGATATCTATGATGTGCAAAAAGAAATCGCCAAAGACTTGGTCAACAGTTACTTGGCCGCCAGCGGACTGCCCTCTGGAAATGTGCTGCTGATCTTCCTCGACCCTGTTGACTTTGTCGCCGAGGATCCGTCTGGTCGCCAGGTTGGCCAGACCACCGGAAGTGGCACCATCATGGAAAATGGCGCCGCTTCGGTCAGTTCGCGCGGAGCACTTGATCTGGTGGTGATTCCCAACGCTCAGGCCGGCCAGTTCCAGATGCAACTGCTGGGAGTGGGTGGGGGACGCGTGATGGCGGGAGCCACCATGTTGACCAAAGATGGTTCAACCATCAACCCCGCGGTGTCCATGCGCGGACAGGCGGTTTCGGGCAACATACCGGTGGGTGAGGTACCCAAGCAGGGCTTGCAACTGGTGCTCGATTTCCGCAACGGTGCGGGCAACGACACCGGCGGTTCAGGTTCCCCAGGGAACACCGGCGGCACAACCGGCACCGGCAGTAATACAGGTGAGGCGGGGTCTGGTGGCGCCGCTTCCACCGGCGTCACTTCCGTGGTTGGCAGCACCCTGGCCAACTCCACCCTGGTGCAAACCTTGGCGGGCCTGACCAATGGATTTGGGGCTGATCTGGCATCTATAGGCACCCAAGTCACCCAAAGCCTGACAAACCTAATGATCGTCGCGACCACGGGTGTTGGCGGCAAGAGTGGTGATGATTCGGTGCTTGGAAAGATGATGGCCGGCGAGGATTTCCAGCGCTCCATCCTTTCAGCGGTGACTATCACCCAAAATGTGGCTTCGGCCATCTACCGTACGGGTGATTATTTGGTGCGGAGTTTGCCGCGCACCGAACGGATTTTGATCGGTTCGCTGGCGCCGGCCCGACAGTTGGCCAATGCCACATTGCTGCCAGCGGTGCGCGAAACTATTGGAAAGGTGTTAGGGGATGCAGCCTCCGCTACACTGAAGCAGGCTGACGCTGTCGCTACGGCGGCTTTGGGGGTCTTCGCAAAGAGCGCGGCCAAAATTCCTGGTGTTGCAGCACCCAAAAAAGCTGCCGATAGCTTGCGTTCCGAGGCCCCTGGCCAGGATGACCGCACTCAAACGATTGCTCATCTGTTTGCGCCAGGCGACCAGCCAGACACGGTAATGGAACAACCGGTTGAGGCTCCCCGCGCTGAGGATTCGCTATGGCGGGTTATTGGCACCCTTTCTGAAAAAGCACAAAACACCAACCCTGCTGTGTTGCCATTGGCTCCAGAGGTGTCAGTGGAGCATGAGGCGGGCGAGAAGAAACGGTTGGCAGGATTGGCGGCGGCCATGCTCTTGGCTCCTTCTTGGGCTGCAGCGATCCATCCGGATGGCGATCGGAACAAAAGGCCTGCGTCCCTTCCTCCCAAGCGTGATCCCAAGGAAGATAAAAAGAACGAGAATAATTCTTAGTGGATATGAAAAATAGCGGTTTTGTTGTTGAAATTGCTGTGACTGGATTATCAGACGGTTTGGCTGCCGCCCGGGCTGGTGCCGACCGTTTGGAAGTTTCCAGCGCGCTGGCGGTGGGTGGCGTGAGCCCCTCAACGGGTTTGGTTAAAAACCTGATCTGTGAAACAGGCATTCCTGTGGTGGTGTTGCTGCGGGCCCGGCCAGGCCGCTTTGAGACTGACAAAGATGACTTGCGGGTGATGCTGGCCGATGCGGAAGCGTACCTCTCAGCCGGGGCTGAAGCCCTCGCGTTTGGCTTCACCCGGGAAGGCCATATCGATCACGCGGCCTGCGCGGCGATAAGAAAAGTGATGGGGCCGGCCAATGCGGTTTTCCACCGGGCTTTCGATCGCTTGGAGGACGCTTTTTCGGGGCTGGATGAACTGGCGGATCTGGGTTTTCACCGGGTGCTCACCTCCGGGGGCCCGCCCACGGCGCTGGAGGGAATAGCCACTTTGCGCCAGTTGGTGGAAAAGGCCAGCGGTCGGCTTGAAATTGTGGCGGCAGGCGGGGTGCGGGCAGGCAATGCCAAGGCCTTGCTGGATGCGGGTCTGAAACAGTTGCACGCCTCGTGCAAGGCCCCGTTTCAATCTGTGGGCTGCCTGGTCGGTCAGGAGGATCCGGAACGGGTGGATCGCCATCAGGTAGCTGAACTTGTGAGAGCTGCTAGCGCTTGAGGGCGTAGAGAATTGAAGCTTTGCCCAAGAGGGCGGCGCTGTCGAAATCATGCCCCAGACAATCGGAAGACTTGGTGCGCTCGAGCGCGCAACCGAGGTCGTATTTGCTGTAAATAATGGCCCAACGACCGTTTATCTTCACCCCTTCCAATTTGGGTGCACCGGGCGGGTAGCCGGTGTTGCCTTTGCCGGCTGGTTTCTCGCGTCGGCAACGCACCTCTTCGATTTTTTTGCCGTTCAGTTCGGCGGAATAAAGCTCATCGTTGAGGGGGATAGGTTCGAGTGCTGGTTTGGGTTGGCCTGGGGTAACCTCCAGGCCGTCGAGCAGCTTATTGACAAATTCGCGGAAGGAAGAGTCGAATTCTGGGGAGCCGCAGCAGGCATCGGCGAGTAGCACGCCGCCATTTTCAAGAGAGAACTGCAGCCGCTTCAGCCGGGCAGAGGGGAAGGAGAAGCTTTTGCGGCCGTGCATGTAGAAGAAGCGGAAATCCAAAACATTTTCATCATCGGGCAATAGGGCAACCGGTTCGGGAACCACATCCACACCCAGCTTGCGGGTTTCCATCATGAGGTGTCGCATCGCCTTGGGGGCGGGTTGCCAGTCGCCATCGTGTTTGAGCTGGGCGACGCGCAGGAAGCCGCGCCGAACAGGGATTTTTTGGCTATCGCGCGCGACCTCGACCTCGGTGAGGCGAGGTTTGGGGGCTTCCAGGCCTGTGGCGTAGGCAACGATATTGGCGCCCAGCTTGAAGGCCAGTTCGCCCCTTGGGGATTTACGGTCATTGGCTTCCCAGTAGCCGGCGATTGGCCGCTCGCTGTAGACAGCGACAATTTTACACCCTTGTGAGATTGCCCATAATGGAAAATCTTTGGCTGGCACGATGAACTTGCCTGAGGCGCTGTAAATGGGGTGACCTTCTGGGAGCAGCATCAATTCGTTATCGGGATACATTTCCTTGATCAGTGCGCGGAACTCCGTGTCGAATTCCCGTTTGCCGCAGCAGGCCTCGGCAAAAAGGAAGCCGCCGTTGGAGAGGTATTCCTTCAGTATTTCCTTCTCGCGACCGGAGGGGGCACGGGAGTGGTGGTTGAGAAAAACAATGGGGCTTGGCAGCAGTTCGTCGGCAAGCTGGCGGATAGCGTCGCGGTCGTTGGCATCGGTGTTACGGACATCGTAGTTTTGCCATGCGAGGGGCATGCCGCGGAAGAGTTCCTTGGAGCAGAAATCGGTCAGGTGGCGCATGTCGGAGCGTTTGTTGTTCCAGCCGTCGCCCCGGTTGTGGGCCAATTTGCTGATGAGGACAGGGGTGCGTCCTTTGCCCAAAAACAGCAGGCTGAACGAGGTGGCGACTACCGGCCAACTGTCGAGGCCGAAGGCGGCTTCGCCGGCGGCGGCGCCCCAAGACCCGTCAACGCGCTGATTGGAGACCAGGTACTGGCAACCGAGTCGGTACCAATCGTGGCCGCCGAAGAAGCGTTCGCCGGTGAGTCGTCCTGCCCGTTCGATGCCGTAGAGGCCGTAGTAGACATGGTGGAGCTGGCGCACGGAGTTGCGGTCGAGTCTTCCTGGAAAGTTGGTGGCGATCCATTCGACCGCTTTTTTGAGGGGGATGTTTTCATCGTAGATACCGCAGTTGTTTGCGGATCCATCGGGTAGCAATTTAGCCCGGCCCGTGTTGAGATCCATGCCGCAGATGAGAAGGTTGCATAGGCCCGCGGTGGTCATGGTCATGGTGGTGAAGCCACCGCCGCGGTAGGCCCATCCCCCGTCGGGCAATTGCGATTTGAGGAAAAATTCGCGGACATCGGCCAAGGCGTTTTGATCGACCTTGGCGCCGGCAAGGAGCGCCTCGTGCAGGCCAAGCAGAGCATATTGAGTATTCGAATTATCTGGCATGCCGGGTTCGTTGGTGTAGCCCCAGCCGACCATGGCGCCGCGGGCGCCGGTTTTGGCCCGCACCAGCCAATCGGCGTTGCGTTGCAAGAGGGGCTTGTCGCGTGGATCTGCCGCCAAAGCGAAGACCATGGTTTGCAGACCGACAGTGTAGGTTTGGGCGGGCTCAACTGTGCGGAGCCATTTGAGGCCCCTTTGGAGCATCTCGTCTTCAACGGGCACGCCGGCCTGCATGAGGGCGAGCATGGCCAGTGAGCTCCAGCCACCTTTGCGTGCCGTGCTTTCGGCGTCGACTTCCCAGTGGCCTCTGCCTTGCTCTTGGTCGCGCAGGAACTGAACGCCTTTATCGATGGATTTGCGAACCTGATCGACCAGCTTTTCTTGGGCCAACGATGGTGCAGGGAGGACAGCCGACGCCAAAAAGGCGACCGCAAGTAAAAGGGGCTTCAGGATGAGATGGCGCTGGGACATGGTTTTGTGCCTCCGTGGCTTAGCATGCACTTATTCTTAACTTTACCCTAACTGGATGACTTGAAGGCAGGGCAAGGTGGTACAAGGTGCTTGGAAGGTGGGTGTCGGGTAGCTACACTAGGGAGAACAGATTGTCGCCAGGGGTGTCGGCGGGGTAACCGTCGGCTGAGAGTAGACCCTTCGCACCTGATCCGGATCATGCCGGCGCAGGGAGCGCGACCACGCGGGCGACCGCGATGGGGGCGGCTTGTGGGGTTTTACCCCGGAGGATCCGCCCGATGCCGACCCAGCTTGAATCCGCCCGCAAAGGTGAAATCACCCCCGCCATGGAATTTGTGGCGCGTAGGGAAGATGTGGAGCCTGAACTGGTCCGTTCTGAGGTGGCCAGGGGCCGGTTGGTCATTCCTGCCAATGTGCATCACTTGGCCGGGTCGCTTGAGCCGATGGGCATAGGCGTGGCCTTGCGCTGCAAGATTAACGCGAACATTGGCAACAGCGCTGTCACCTCGAAGGTGGATGACGAGCTGGAAAAGCTGCATACCGCAGTGCATTTGGGCTCTGACACGGTGATGGACCTGTCAACCGGTGGGGACATCCATGGCATTCGTGAGGCCATTTTGAAGGCCTCGCCTGTGCCGATTGGCACAGTTCCCATGTACCAAGTGGTGAAGGATATTCGTGACATCAGCGACCTGAAGGTCCGAGACCTGCTGGACATGGTGGATAAGCAGGCTCAGCAGGGCGTGGATTATATGACCATCCATGCTGGGATATTGCTGGAGCATCTGCCTTTGACTTCCAAGCGGGTCACAGGAATTGTGAGCCGGGGTGGATCGCTGATTGCCCAATGGATGCTGGTTCGTCATGAGCAGAATCCGTGGTACACGCATTTTGATGAATTGAGCGAGATTTTGCGAGCACATGATGTCACGTACAGTCTTGGTGATGGTTTGCGGCCCGGATGTTTGGCGGATGCGAATGACGAGGCGCAGTTTGCCGAGTTGAAGACTTTGGGCGAGTTGACATTGAAGGCATGGGAGCATGGTGTGCAGACCATGGTTGAGGGGCCTGGGCATGTTCCGATGCATTTGGTGAAGATGAATGTGGAAAAGCAGCGAGAAGTGTGCCACGAGGCGCCGTTTTATGTGCTTGGGCCCCTGGTGACAGATATAGCTCCTGGCTATGATCATATCACCAGTGCTATTGGTGCGGCGATAGCAGGTGAAGCTGGTGCGGCCATGTTGTGTTATGTGACACCCAAGGAGCATTTGGGTCTTCCTAATAAGGATGATGTGCGTCAGGGAGTGATTGCGTACAAGATTGCGGCGCATGCTGCAGATATTGCGCGTGGTCGCAAGGGTGCGCGTGACCGTGATGATGCGTTGAGCAAGGCGCGGTTTGAATTTGATTGGAACAAGCAGTTTGAATTATCGCTGGATCCAGAGACGGCGAGGCGGATGCATGATGAGACGCTGCCGCAGGAAGTGTTCAAGTCTGCGAAGTTTTGCAGTATGTGCGGGCCGAAGTTTTGTTCGATGCGTGTGACGCAAGACATTAGGAAGTTGGCTGCGGAGCAGGAAGAAAAGGCATCTGCGGAGCGCAAGTCGCTGAGTTTGGCTTAATATTTATATCTCTAGATTGCCGCGCAGTTTGGGAATTGTTGGTTTAGCTCAGCTGCATTTGGCGGGATTGCGTTAGGTGGTGGCTTTGATGAGGCAAATTCGGTGTGGGGTGGCCAAAGTGTGGCAAAACCCTATGGAAAAAGCCTTATTGCCTTGACCCGCCAAGTGCCGATGGGTAGGGTAGTATCTTCCCAAATATGTTCCGCAAGCAGGAACTGAGGGACTTAAAGAGTCGATTCGCTGGCTTGGGGTGCCTTTGAAGGGTGTCTCGGCCAGCTTGGATTTTCAGGAATTTGAGGCATCATGCCCACGATCAATCAGTTGGTGCGTAAGCCCCGCGTCGTGCAAAAAAGCAAGCCGAAGCACCCTGCACTGTTGGGTTGCCCGCAGAAGAAGGGTGTTTGTCTTCAGGTCAAAATTATGACCCCGAAGAAGCCCAACTCTGCCCAGCGAAAAATCGCCCGTGTGCGTTTGAGCAACGGCATAGAAGTGACCGCCTACATTCCCGGTGAAGGCCACAACCTGCAGGAGCACAGCATTGTGCTTGTGCGTGGTGGTCGTGTGCGCGATCTTCCGGGTGTGCGTTATCACATCGTTCGTGGCGCGCTCGACTCGCAACCGGTTCAGAATCGTAAGCAGGCCCGTTCGAAGTACGGCGCCAAGCTTGACAAGGGCAAGTAGCCTGCTGGCGGGGTGAAACCCGCCTAGTTAACCAGACAGAACGCAACAGACCAGCAAGCACAGGACTACAGCGACCATGGGCAAGCGAACCGCCAGCGCCGAGAAGTTGATCCCTGATCCCCGCTTCAATAGCAAGCTTGTGAGCAAGTTTGTGAATTGCCTGATGTGGAGTGGCAAGAAGGCCACCGCGACCCGCATCATGTACAATGCGATGGACCAGATCGTCAATCGTATGCCCGGCATTGACCCGCTTGAGGTCTTCACCGTGGCAATTGAGAATGTGAAGCCCACCGTCGAAGTGCGCAGCAAGCGCGTTGGTGGCGCGAACTACCAGGTTCCCATGCAGGTGAACCGAGTTCGTCAGCAAAGCCTTGCCATTCGCTGGATTATTGGTGCTTGCCGCAGCAAGACTGGTCGCCCGATGCATCTGCGTCTGGCGGAAGAGTTGATGGCCGCCTTCAATCGTCAGGGTGAGGCAGTCAGCAAGCGCGAGCAGACCATCAAGATGGCTGACGCCAACAAGGCATTCAGCCACTTCGCGTGGTAATCAGTTTGTAAAATTCAGCAGGCCGAGCTCCAGCCGCGCGGCGGGGGTTCGGCCTTCTCGCTTGAAGCGCCGCGCCCGCGAATTCCGCCATGGCCCGCCAAACGACGCTTTCCAGCATCCGCAATTTGGGTGTGATCGCCCATATCGATGCGGGCAAAACCACCACCACCGAGCATATTCTCTATTACGCCGGGGCGATTCATCGTCTGGGCGCGGTGGACAGTGGCAACACGACCACAGACTACGACCAGGAGGAGCAGGAACGAGGGATCACCATCTACTCGGCCTGCATTCCGCTTGCCTGGAAAGACCACACGATCAACCTGATTGACACGCCTGGGCATGTGGATTTCACCGCCGAGGTGGAGCGCAGCTTGCGCGTGCTGGACGGTTGCGTGGTGGTGTTTGATGCGCAGAAGGGCGTTGAGGCGCAATCGGAGACAGTGTGGCGGCAGGCAGACCGCTATGGTGTGCCGAGAATGGTTTTTATCAACAAAATGGATGTGGTTGGTGCCGATTTTGCGTCGGCTTTGGAAGCTATTACTGAACGGTTGGATGCCCGGGTGGTGCCGCTGATGCTGCCTGTGGGCGCTGGCGGGCAAGCGGACTCGTCGCACCCATTTGAGGCGGTGATCGACCTTTTAAGCCAGAAGATGTTGCGTTTTGAGCGGGCAGACCATGGCAAGACGATCACCGAGCACGCTATTCCCGAAGAAATGGCGGCGGAAGTGGCTGAGGCGAGGTCGAAACTGTTTGATGTTTTGACCGAGGAAGACCCGGACGACCTGATCACGACCACGGTGTTGGAGGGCGGCGAGCCCGATGTGGCGAAGGTTCGGCAGCTCATCCGTCAGGCGACGCTGGGTTTGCGAATCCAGCCGGTTTTTTGTGGTTCAGGGCGTGAGCACATGGGTGTTCAACCGCTGCTGGATGGGGTTGTGCACTATCTTCCCAGCCCGCTTGAGAAAGCGGCTGTGATTGGCCAGAACCCCAAGCGCACGGACAAGGAAGAGGTTCGCAAGCCGGACCCGAAGGAGCCGTTCGCGGGGCTGGTTTTCAAGCTGGTGGCCGACTCGCATGGCGAGCTGGCGTTTGTGCGCATTTATTCGGGCGTGATGAAGACGGGGACGCGTGTATTGAATGCGACGCGTGACACCAAGGAGCTTTTGGCGAAGCTGTACCACACTGAGGCGGATCCCTCGAAGCGGGATGAGCTGGCGGAGGCCTATGCGGGCGACATCGTGGCGGTGATTGGTTTGAAGGACGCGGTGACAGGCGACACCTTGTGCGATCCGAATCATGGAATATTGCTTGAGCGGATTCGTTTTGCCGAGGCGGTGGTGGCGCAAAGCGTGGAGCCGGAGAGCAGCGCCGACAAGCAGAAGTTGGCGGACACGCTGGAGATATTACGGAGGGAAGACCCTACCTTCACAGTGCGTACCGACCCAGAGACAGGTCAAACGCTGATGAGCGGCATGGGCACGCTGCACCTTGAGATCAAACGGCACCGGATGGAGCGCGACTTCCGTCTGAAGATTCGGGTGGGCAAACCGCGGGTGAGTTACCGCGAGACCTTGCGTGAGTCGATCACGACGCAGGGGGAATGCCAGCGGGTGGTGGCGGGTTCGCAATTGTTTGCACTGATGACGGTGGCGTTTGAGCCAATTCCGCTGGATGAGTATCTGGCCAAGCCAGACGCACCTGAAGAGGCGATTGTGGCCACCAAGACCAAGGGCAAGGGGAAGGGCAAGGAAAAGGTTTCGGTGGCAACGCCGGGAGCGCCCGAGTTGGTGCGGGTGAAAAACAAACTGAAGCATGATGAATTGCCGGAAAACCTGATGAAGGCGGCGCTGGAAGGATTGAAATCGGCGCTGCAGTCAGGGGAAATTGGTTACCCGGTGATGGGAGTGCAGGCGACCCTGATGTCGGCCAAGTTCGACCCTGCGGCCTCGAACGAGGTGGCGTTCACGGCTGCTGCCGCGGATGCGGTGCACAAGGCATTGAAGGACAACATCACGCTGCTTGAGCCGGTGATGCGGTTGGAGGTGGCAGTTCCCGAGGAGTTTCTTGGGCCGATCACGGGTGACCTGAACGCGCGTCGCGCGGAGATACGAGACATTTTGGTGCGGGGCAAATCGCGGGTGGTGGAGGCGATAGTTCCTTTGGCGCGGTTGTTCGACTATGCGGACAAGATTCGTAGCCTGTCGCAGGGCAGGGCGTCGTCGACGATGGAGCCATACGCGTATGGGCCAGCCCCAGACGAGGTGCTGCGGCAGATCATGAACCCGGAGTATTAATAGTTTTTTAGAATTTGATGGGTGGTGGAGTGTTGGAATATTTTCAGGCCCTGCGGTGACGCAGGGCCTAATTTTTTATGGGAAATTGTGTGGGATACAAAATGGGTATCGGGGCATATCAGCCTGGCTGATCCTGCGCCGATTTCGCCGGCAGAAGCACCTCGAACAGCGCGCCACCCTGTGGCCCTGGGCTGTAGCGGATGATGCCCTGGTGGGCCTTGGCGATGCTTTTGCAGATGGCCAGACCCAGCCCGGTGCGGGTGCCGCCGTGGCCGTTAGGGCGGACCAGCCGCTCCGATTGCGAACGGAAGAACCGCTCGATAGCCCGGGCACATCCTCAGGCGGCACTCCCCGCGCCCACGACTGACTGCACGTTGAGTACTGGAATAAGGAAGTGCCTGCCGCAACCCTTTGGCACGAGAAACCCGCATAGGGTGCCGATCACGCCGCCTCAAATGCCAACGAGGATTCCACCGATGCTGCCGATGTAAATCGCGATTTTCGGATCAATCCAAGATTCGCTCACGTTTATTCTCCTTGTTTGGTTGCCGGTTACGCTGACCGACGTTCTGACCCGAGGATTCGTGACGCTGTGCTGGGTTCCGGACGGGAAAAAGTGGCTCTTGACCTCCGTTCCCAACGGCGATGGCATACCTAGGAAGGTCCTGGTCGATGCCGCGACCGGCAAAGCCGAGGCGATCGAACTGCCAGCCGATGCGCGGGTTCTGGATTGGTCGGGCGACTCACTTCCGCTTCTGGAATTCGGCCGCCTGGGCTGCGAGTTGTGCGTTGTGCTCCTCAGTCATCTTCGTGAGCTGGATGTTGTGATCCTCGGTCATCGTCCTGAGCTGTTGGTTGTGCACGGCCGTCATATCCATCAACTGGGCGTTATGTCGGTCTGTCATCACGAATATCGTGACGATCAAGATGACGAACGGCACGAGTACGAGGAGGGGTGCCCAGAGCGGACGCCGACGAGCCTGATCGGGCCGGGGCAAGATGGCGCTTTCCATCACATTCCTTCAAAGTTCGAATCAAGGTCAGGTGAGCCGACGACCGCCGGCGAGTAGCGGAATGTGAATTATAACATTTGTGACACCCTATGGCGGGCCCTAGGGTGTCACATCGGCCTGTGGGTATCGCACCGCATTCTACGCAGACTTTTTTTCGAACCGAGTTTGGCGAAAGTGGTGCAGGCAGACCGTGCGTGGCCGGACCGCGAATGGACGGATGTTGCTAGCGCGGTGGAATAAACGGCTGAATGGCAATTCAAGTCAGCCTGGCTGATCCTGCGCCGATTTCACGGGCAGCAGCAGCTCGAACAGGGCGCCACCCTGTGGCCCGGGGCTGTAGCGGATGATGCCTTGGTGGGCCTTGGCGATGCTCTTGCAGATGGCCAGACCCAGCCCGGTGCGGGTACCGCCGTGGCCGTTAGGGCGGACCAGCCGCTCGGATTGCGACCGGAAGAACCGCTCGAATAGCCCGGGCACATCCTCAGGCGGCACTCCCCTGCCTTCGTCCAGCACCCCGATCGACACCATCGGCTTGCCATCCACCTCGGCCGGACGTACCCGCACCCGCACCACTGATCCCTCGGGGGTATGCCTGATGGCGTTGCTTAGCAGGTTTACCAGCAACTGGTGCAACAGCTCGGGGTTGCCCGGCAGCACGATGGCGGTGTCGTGGGTTTCGATGGCCACATCCTTGGCTTCAGCGGCTCTCTCCACCGCTTCCACCGCCTCCTCCACCACCGGCTCCAGGTCGATGTCGGGATGGTGCGTCCCCTGGCGGGCCTGGGCCAGCGACAGGTTTAGCAGGCTTTGCCGCAGGTGGTTCATCCGGCGCGTGATTTCCAGGCACGAGCGCAGGGTCGCCCGCAGCTCCTCCGGGCTGGTCTCCTCCTCACTGGCCACCTGCATCTGCACCATGACCGAGCCCAGCGGGTTGCCCAGCTCGTGCGAGATGTCGGCGGTGAAGCGCGCGTGCGCCTGCAACTGGCCCTCCAGCCGGTCGAGCATCGCGTTCAGGGCCTCGCCTAGCCGGCCGATTTCCACCACCATTTCCTGGGGGCGGATGCGCAGGTGCGTCTCTCCAGCCTCAATTCGCCCGGCCAGCTCCGCCACCCGCTGCAGCGGCCTAAGGGCGATGCTCATCAGCCAGAGAGAGAGCAATGCCAGCAGCGAGGTCCACCCCACCACATTCAGGGCGTAGAAACAGATCAGTCCATTCTGGGTCTTTTTAATATCTGATATGCTTGCCCCGGCAAGCAGCAGCGTCCCGTCCCCGAGGGGACGCGTTGTCACCCGGTATTGGCCGTTCCGCAGGGTCCATGGGGCCCCCGGTTCGCCTTCCGTCGGCGTGATGGCCAGCCCGTCGGGCACCCGCCACGGTTCCACCCGGTTGTCCAGGACCAGGGCCCCGTCGCCCGGGGCGGCCCGGACAATGCCGGCGAAATATTGTCTAGGGGTTTCCTCTACCAGGTACAGCCTGCCCAGGAATTTCTGGAGCGGCTCCAGCTTGTTGCCGGCCAGGTCCTGCAACAAGGTATCCATCAGTCTGGACAGCCGGGCCGGCTCGAACCCCTCCCGCGCCAGCCGGGAGTGGGTGTCCACGATGAGGCGCAGGTCTTCGTCCACGCCCGAATAGGCCAGGGCGCTGATGAAGTTGTAGTTGGAGATTCGGACCAGAAGGCTGGCGATCAGGGCGAACACCCAGAAAAACAGCACGATCCGCACCCGTATGGATGCCAAGCCCGGCAGATACCGCTGGATGCCTCTAGCCATGGAAGATGAATCCCAGCCCGCGCCGGTTGCTGATCCTGTCCTTGCCAATCTTGCGGCGCAGCCGCAGGATGTAGACATCGAGGATGTTGCTCTTCTGCGCCTTTTCGATTGTCCGGTTCGGCAGGACCGCCTCCAGCTCGTCGCGGGGTAACAGACGGCCGGAATTGTGCACCAACATCACCAGCATATCGAATTCGGTGGGCGTGAGTTCCAGGGCCACGCCGGCCCTGCAGGCGGACCGCGAGGCCAGGTCGACCAACATGTCGCCGGTAACCACCACCGCGGACTGGCTGGCCGGCTGCTTGACCCGCTGGACGATGTTCCTGAGCCTGGCCATCAGTTCACGCGAATCCACCGGTTTGACCAGGAAATCATCGGCGCCGGCCTCCAGTGCCTGCAGCCTTTCCTCGACCCCCTCGAACTGCGAGATGAAGATTACCGGAACCTGGCTGAACTTCCGCAGCTTCACCAATAGGTCCAGCCCGCCGCCCCCTGGCAGGCCCAAGTCCAGCAGGATGGCATCATGCTTGGTGTTCAATGCCATCTGCAGGCCGGTGATGGCCTCTTCCGCCATGACCACGGTGTGTCCGCCGGCCTGTAGCTTGCGGGCGATGGCCATGCGGGTGTGGTACTCGTCTTCCACGATCAGGATCGATAGCTGGTGCTGGACGGTCTGATTCATACCCTGCACTCCCATTGGTTCAGGGGGTTGGCCAGGTGGTGCCCATTTGGATTGGGAACCTGCCTCAATGCTCTGTTTTATCAACCCGGGAGAAAGAGCGTCAGGAAAGGCCGGTCCTTTATTCACTGCTTTGGTAAAACCTGTGGTTTTCACGGTGCGACCACTTTGCCAAGGGGCCAGATACTGAATGAAAAATGAAAAAGGTTATTG
>CAIWHS010000449.1 GCA_903912515.1 uncultured Planctomycetaceae bacterium | reverse complement strand
CCTGAACGCATGGGGCCAACAACTCCTCATGGCGCGTCGATTGGTCGAATCAGGTGTGGAGATTGTCACAACCACTCTCGACGGCCCCCTTTGCGGCCGCGTCGCCAACTGGGACGATCACGCCGTCAATCACCATATTTTCGACGCTCTCAAATACCGAGCGCCGTTTTTCGATCAAGCCGTCAGCGCCCTCATCGACGATGTCTACCAGCGCGGCCTCGATAAACGCGTCCTTGTAGTGGTGACAGGCGAGTTCGGCCGCACACCAAAAATCTCCCAAGTCGCCAGCAGCGGTGGCGGGGTTGCCAGTGCCGCCGCCGGCGTGGTCCAACCAGGCCGCGATCACTGGCACCATGCAGGCTCCATGCTTTTTGCCGGCGGGGGCATCCGCGGTGGCCAAGTCATTGGTGCCACAGACAAACGCGGTGAATTCGTCACCCAAAGAAAGGTGGGCCCACACGATTTTCTGGCCACCATTTATCAACACTTGGGAATCGACAGCTCCACCGTCACCGTTCCCGATCTCACCGGAAGGCCCACTGCCATCGCCTCTGAGGGCAAACCAATTCGCGAATTGTGGACCTGACTACATGCCTTTGGGCTCTTCGCCCCAAGCCACTAGGGCATCGGATGCTTTTGAAAAAATTCCCACAACAAATCATTGGCCGAAACCTTGGTCGATTTGCCAAACATCTTCAGCGGTGGCGGCATGCCAGGCCATGTGTGCCCTCCGTCTTCCACCTCCACCAGCACCACCTCCGAGCCCTCCTTGCCGCCGCCATGACGCTTGCGAATTACCTTCAGGTCATCTTTTTGCGAAATCCGCTCAATTTCGGGCGCCTCTGCGCAAGCGTCCAGCTTCACCCACAAGTTGATCGATTCCCGCACACTCTTCACCTTCATGAAGGGAGGCATGTTCTTCTCGGTCATTTCGAATGCCACAACAGGGTCGGCCGTGCCATGAAAATGCAGCACTGGCACCGCCCGCTTGGGCTTACATTCATCAACCGCCACCACGCCAGCCACCACACCAATCGCAGCTATCCTGTCAGATAATTCAGACGCCAAACGATAACTCATCATGCCGCCATTGCTCAGACCGCAGGCATAAATGCGCCGCTTGTCCACACTCAACTCTTTTCCCAACTCATCCAAAATCAGGCCCATGAATGCCACATCATCCGCCCGACTGCCCACACCTTTCTGAAAACCACCGGCATTCCAAGTCAGAAATTGCCCAAATCCTGTGCCGCTGGGAAAAACTACCACAAAGTTGGCCTCATCCGCCTTGGCAGACAAACCCGAGACATTCTGCATCATTTTCCCGGTCATGCCCGCGCCATGCAGGCACAGCACCACAGAAGTGGGCTTCTCGCGTAAATAACCCTTGGGAACATGAACTATGTAACTGCGGTCTGCCCCGTTCACCTTGATCGTGCGGGTGTGGTCCCCAGGGTTGATTTCCCCACAAAGGGCAAGCGCACAAATCCATGAAAAATCAGGAATCACAGTCATAGGCACCTTTCTGATCCGGGTTTTCTTCCTGAAAATCGTTAATAACCCTATCGGATAATGCTACCCTTTTCCCAAAATGGCTGTCATCGGGAACTCATGGCCGAAGCTAGCCTGTTAAGATGACTTGCTTCCCAAACTTTGGTTTTTGCCTCTGGACCTCCACATGCCACCCGACGGTCTATCCATCAAATCCCCTCCTTCCGAGCAGCCCCTCCTTCTTTGGCTGGTGAAGGTGCTCGCCCCCATGAAGCGCACCCGCGTGAAGCAGATGCTCCAACACGGCCGAGTACGGGTCAACGGCGCCATCACTACCAGGCACGACCACCTGGTCCGACCAGAAGACACCATTAGCCAAATGCCTGAGGGCTCGCTACCACCCGTTGAATTTTTGGCCCAAGCCGGCGGAAAAATTGCCAAGCCACCGTTTGCCATCATTCACAGCGATGAGCATCTCCTAGTTATTGATAAACCCAGCGGCTTACTCTCCGTGGCAAACGGACCCCACAAAACCAACACCATCTTCGCCAAACTCCTCGAATGGCTCGACATCCAAAAGGCCGGGCGCCCCCATGTGGTCCACCGCCTCGACCGTGAGACCTCGGGATTGATGATTTTCGCCCGCTCCCACCAGGTGGCCGAGTCCCTCCAAACCAATTGGGAAACGGTACGCAAAACCTACCTCGCCATCTGCGAGGGGTGCCCCCGTCCCCCCGAAGGCGTGGTGGACAACCTCATCGAGGAAGGCCGCGATCTCAAAGTGCGTGTGGTTGAAAGGCCCGGGCCCGATGTGCGCAGGGCCGTCTCCACCTACAAAGTAGTCTCCAGACACCAAGCTTATTCCCTCGTTGAAGTCGGCCTCGAAACCGGACGCAAGCACCAAATCCGCGTCCACTTGGCCCACCTCGGCTGCCCCGTTACAGGTGACGAACTTTACGGTGCCCTGCAAAACCCCTGCGGACGTATCGCCCTCCACTCTTGGAAAATCCAATTCCCCCACCCGGTCACAGGTGAAGCACTCGAATTCGAGGCACCCATGCCCGATGGTCTGAAAAAAATGCTAACCAAATAGCCGGACCTTGCGGATGCTTCTCCCATGAACCTCATGGCACTTCCCAAGGCCGAGCTCCATGTGCATCTTGAGGGCACTCTCGAGCCCGATATGCTTTTGGCGCTTGCCAAAAAAAACCAGGTCACAATTCCCTATGGCACGAGTGCTGAGGTTCGAGCTGCCTACCAATTCGGTTCCCTCGACGCTTTTTTGAAAATTTATTACGCAGGCATGGCCGTCCTGCGTACCCCCCACGACTTCACCTCCCTTGCCTGTGCATATTTTGCCAAGGTCGCAAGCCAGGGAGTCAGGCACGCCGAAATTTTCTTCGACCCCCAAGCCCACCAAGAAAAGGGCCTCACCTTCCAACAAGTGCTGGAAGGCATAGAAGAGGGGTGCAGGCAGGCATTCACAAACCACGGCATCACTAGCAAGCTCATCCCATGCATCCTCAGACACCTCGATGAGAACGCTGCCCTTAGGCTGGTGGATGATATGCTGCCATTCCGCAATCGTTTGGCCGCAGTCGGACTCGATTCCAGCGAGCAAGGCAGGCCCCCAAGCCTGTTCCTGCGCGCCTTTCAAAGGGTGCGCGATGCCGGCCTGAAAGTGGTGGCCCATGCCGGCGAGGAAGGCCCGCCAGATTACATCCGCCAAGCCATTGATCTCCTCGGGGTCAGCAGAATCGACCACGGAGTGCGCATCCTTGAAGACGAGGCTCTCACACGCAGGGTGGCACAGGCTGGAATTCCCCTCACGGTTTGCCCTGTTTGCAATGTCCGCTTGGGCGTTTTCCCCCGTCTCGAACGGCACAACCTCCCCAAACTGATCGATGCAGGCCTCGCCATCACCATCAACTCCGACGACCCTGCCTACATCCAGTCGTAT
>CAIWHS010000448.1 GCA_903912515.1 uncultured Planctomycetaceae bacterium | reverse complement strand
GGGAACCTGGCCAAACTCTTTGGCCTAGCCTATGACAAATCCAGCAAAATTTTCGACATGATCGCCGATCGTTTGGGCGAACAGGCTTTTTTTGAATTCTTGCGCGTAGTGCAAAGAAAATATCGCTACCGTATTTTACACATGTCTGATATCGAGTCCGAGCTGAATGATTTCACCGGGCAAGATTGGACCCCGTTTTTCGATCGCTGGCTAAGGGGCCCCGGGCAATGTAATTGGGCCATCGAATCGGTTGAGATCATTCCCACCCACGGCCCACGCAAATTGCTGGGCTCCAAAGCTCTGAAAGACCAGCCTGTCCGCGCGGTTGTCAAACTTTTACGCACCGGCCCAACCGTGGAAGACACGACTCTAGGTGTTCGTCTGTCCGGACAGGAGGGCTATTCCCTGCGCCTCCCGGTTGCCACGGATATGGATTGGGAATCACCAGACGGGCAGGCCCATGCGCATCCAGCGGGCAAAGACCGGGTGGAATTGGTGTTGGAATTGCCATCTGAACCAGAACAAATCTCCGTGGATCCAGACCAAATCATCCCAGATACAAACCTGCACGACAATCATTGGCGCAAAGTCCCCAAAACACGCGCAACCTGGCTCTATACCGGCCTCGATGAATCTGACCTCACCACAGACAACGATCAATTGAATGTCACCGCTGGCCCTTGGCTATATGGCTCTTCTTATTCCAATGCCTGGTACACACGAACCACCATGCTTGGCGCGCGAGCTGGAGCTTATCGGACCCAAGAATTTTCAGGCGGCATTTATGCGGCTTATCGCACAGATTTTCGCGATGTGGTCATTGGGGCTGACGGGTTGGTTGAACACTGGCCCGATCCCTCCGTTCAGTCCGGGTTCAATGTCGAACAACGGGTTTACGAATTCCAAAATGGTCAATCCAACCCGCTGCGTGCCAGCCTTTTTGCCCGCAAGGTACTTTTCCCAAACTCAAGCATGTACTTGCTGCCCTTCGATTTTTTGGAAGGCTACACCACCTACACCGGCAACTTCTTGCCCTATGCACGGGAAATCCAAGCTGGAGCCCAACGGTTCAATGAAAACACCGTCATGGGATTGCATTACCGCATCAATCGCCTGACACCCTATTGGGACCCGCAAATGGGCTGGCAATTCGATGTCGCAGCCGAAGGCGGCCAAACACAATTAGAAACCAGCTCGGGCCTTGCAAAAATATGGTCCCAAGTGGCCGCAGTGACCGAATTGCCAGACCTGACGCCTCTGTTTGCACTGACCCCACGCCTACAGGATGCCCTCAGCCCTTGGTTTGGAAGGATGGCCCGCACCAGATTGGCTCTAAGGGCATATGGCGGCACCAGCGCCCCCTCAAGAGGTCTATTTTTCCCACTAGGCGGCAGCGAAGCTTTCCGCGGCTACAGCCTCGCTCAAAGACAAGGCAGCACCGTGTGGGTAGGCTCCGCCGAATGGCGTGTGCCAGTGATTGAACACATGGAAACCGATTTTTGCGACCATATTGCCGGTTTGCGCACCGTTCAGTGCGCATTTTTCTACGATGTGGGCGATGCCTACGCCGCCGGTCACTCGGCCGGACCTGTCGCCCATGCATTGGGCTTTGGCCTGCGATTGGATGCCGTTTTGCTTAGCTTTGTCGAACGGGCCACCATTCGGCTCGATTATGCCCAAACCATTGGGCAAGATGTTGGGCCCCAATTCTGGTTCGGAATCACCCAGCCCTTTTAACGGGCCCGCCAAGCATCTTCACCAAATACCTCATGCCTCCCATTTAGGCATTTGACTTGGCAAATTTCTTTAGGTCTCAAACACCATAAGTCAGCAATAAATTGGAATTTTTTCCTAAAAAAACAGCAATCTTGCAACCAAAAACAACGCAAAGCCAATTTGTATATACACTTACAATCAAAACGGCAACTTTTCAATAATTGACATTTTTCCAAAAGTTTTCCACCAACAGGCCTTGATCTGCCAAGTCTGCCACCGTATTAGCCCACCCAATTGGAAATTCTTCGTACGCATTCGGTTTTGAATTTATTTGTATTTGGTTTCGGAATTCTTAAGGAGGCCGTGATGAAGGCTAAACACAGATACTTGGGTGGCAAGCGAATAGGTCGCTGGCTCAGTTATGCCCTGGCGGCTTGTGTCGCCACTCAAGCCACCGTGCCAGCCGCATGGTCACCGGCGCGACTTTTAGAAACAAAAGCCCGACAGGCTGCCCCCACCAGGGCAACTGCGGCGCTTAATCAAGCTTTGGAATTACAACGCCGAGGCGACTACGAAAGTGCCGCCAAAGCCATTGATGTGGCAAAGGCCCGTCAAGAAGAATTGACCCAGGTTGAGCGCCGCGAGCTCGCCATGGTCGAAGAGCGCAATCAAGATGCACTGCGTTCTCGTCAAGAGGGTAGCGACCAGCTAAACCTTCTGGAGAAGCTTGTTCAAGCTGGCCAGCGTTCCGCTGCTGCCACTTTCCTCAAGCGCATACTGCCCAACGAGCAGTTCCTCTCCACTCCAGATCAAGAGCGCCTTGGCAAACTGGCCGAGGAAGCCCATCCACGCACAGCTCGCGCCGCATTGCCGGACAACGAGCCCGCCACCGCCGGCAACCCCAAGGGCGACCTGCAGGATGCCCGCAAACTGATGTATCAGGGCCACTTCAACGAGGCCGAAGAAGTTGCCCGTCGCCTAGAGTCTGGCGACGGCTCGATTTATGGCGCCTCGGAAGACAGCCCCTCCAAGCTGCGCACAGACATTGTGAAATACCGCAAGGACCCACAGTTCCTGCTGGCAGCCTCGCACCAAAACCTGAAGAACGGCGATTTCGACCGTGCCGAAAGTCTGGCCAGGCTGGCTGATCGTTACGCCGGACCTGCAACCTTCCTCTTCACCCCGGACAGCCCCAGCAAAGTGCTGAAGCAAATCCAGCAGCAACGCGGCAAACCCGGCACCGCAGCTGCGGCTGGCGAAAAGTCCAACATCCAATTGACCAGTGCCACATCCATCAAGGGTGACGGCGAGGGCAACGGGTCCAAAGGCGCTGGTGCTGGTAATGGCGCTGGCAACAGCAAGCAAAGCCCTGCGGGTAATGGGGCTGGAGCCGGCAAGGGTGCCGGAACTCAAAATCCTTCCAGCAAGGGTGCTGGCAATGGCGGGTTGGGACAGAACTTTCAGTCTCCCCGTGGCAATGGCATCAATGGCGGTACGGGTGGAAACGGTGCCAATGGTGGTAATGGCGCCAAAGGTGGACCTAATGCCACCGGTTTGAAAACAGCTAAATCTGCAGGTGAAGGCGCCTCCGCCGCCTTGCTGGCTGAAGTTGCGGATGCCAAGGTCGACTCCTCCATCGCAATCCCGGCCGAAATCAAGGATGCCAAGGGTATTTTGGCCCATGGTCGCAAGGCTCTCTCACAAAACAAACTGGACGAGGCCATGGAGTGTGCCATGCGCGCCCGCTCCATCCCCGGTTCCAAGTTCGGGCTATTCGATGACTCGCCCGATCGCCTGAAGGCCGATGTCACCAAGGCACGCGCCAAGGCTGAGCAGCAAGAAGCTGGCAAGTTGCTGGTCGAAGCTCGGAAGGCATACGAAAGTGGCGACTATGAACTAGCCTCCCGCCTCGCCTACAAGGCGAAGCAACTGCGCGGTGCCAGCTCCATCTTCGACTTCGGCGATCGCCCAGAAAGCTTGCTTGCCGACATCAACAAAGCCCAGCTACGCAAAGGCAAGCCTGGCACCGAAGTGGCAAGTGCGACTGTCGCTCGCCAAAATCAGGCACGTGCCCTGCTGGTTGATGCCCGTGCGGCTCTTAAGGCTGGCGATGCCAACCGCTGCCAGCAATTGCTCGAACAGGTCGAATCGATGAAGGTGGCCCTCACCGCTGCTGGCGATGACAACACCGCTGCGCTGCGCAAAGATCTTGAGGTGTTTGTTGCCAGCCGCTCAGGTTCTCCTTCAGGAGCAACTGCGAAAAACACCAAGCCCGCTAGCAAACCCACCAAGCCAGGTGTCGACGGTGCTTCCCTGGGCGGCGAATTGCTGGCCGAGGCAGCAATTCTGCAGAAGAAAGGCAATTTGGTTGAGGCACGCGCCAAGGCGCTAACTGCACAAAACACCTCCCAGCCCGGTGGAGACGACTCCGCCAACCGTTTCCTGCAACAACTCAACCAGCAAGCCCAGGCGACCATCAAGGCTCACTTGGAGCAAGCCTCCGAGATTGCCCGCGCCGACTCCAACCCCCAGCGCTTCACCGCTGCTGAGGCTGAAGTGGAAAAGGCCCGCCAATTAGCCATGGCTTTCGGTCTCGACACCCAACCTGTAGTCGCCAAGCGGGACTGGCTCAAGCAAGCCCGCGCCGGAGCACCCAAGGATGCCGCTGGAACCCCAGTTGCTGGAGTCCCTCTGCCTGTTCCTTTCCCGGGTACCACGATTGCCTCGGGTGACAAAACTACCGGCGCTCAGCCTTCCAACCAGGGCCGTATCCTTCTCGACAAGGCCCGTCAGGAACTGCGAGCCGGCCAAGCAGGAAATGCCCGCCGCCTTGCTGAAGAGGCCTTCCAAGGTCCTTATGGTGTTGCCGATGATGCCACAACCGTCCTGCGCTCTATCGATATTGAAGAACTGAACCAGAAGGCCCTTTCCAGCCGTCGCAACTTCGACGCCATGGTCAGCGCTTTCAATCGCCGCGAATATTCACAAGCCAAACTGATGATGGGTTCGGTGAATGAGAAACTTCTCGACGCCGACCGCCAAGGCCGCCTCAAGGAGATCATCACCACCCCAGGCATGTTATCTGCCGTGGGTGAGTCAATCGCCCAGACAGGGGCTAGCCTGCCTGCAGGCGCCGCTCCCAAAGACACAGCCAAATCCTCCATCCCAGGTGAGGCAATCGCTGCCATCCCTCCTCTGCCCGGCGCCGCTGGCCTGACTGCAGGTGGCGACGAGCCTTCCCCGGCTTCCGATGCCCTGGCACAAGCCCAGGCATTGCGTAAGGTGAAATTTGACCGCATGCAACAACGCGGTCTGGAAGTTCAGCGCGAGGCCGCCGAGAAATTCCGCACAGGTGAAATGGATGCCGCCCTCGACATGCTGAGCGACTATGTCGAGCAGGTTGAGTCTGAAGGGATCGACCAGGCTAAAGTGGCCCAGCTCCGTCGCCCGGTGGAAAGCCGCATGCAGCACTTCAAGCTGCTCAAGGCCCAGAAAGAATTCCTCGATCAGGACGGCTCCGCCAAGAAAGACAAGAAGAATGTCATCGGCCAGAAAATGCTCGCTGAAGACAATCGCAACAAAAAGGTTGCCGAGCAAATGAAGCTCTTCAACCAGTCCTTCAAGGAAGGCAAGTATCTCGAAGCCGAAAGCTACGCGATGCGCGCCCAAGAGCTTGACCCCGACAACGCCATGGCAGCAGCGGCCATCAACATGGCCAAAACCCAGCGCGCGCTGGTGGCAGTGAAAGGTGGCAAGGGTGACCGCGAGAACATGTTCCTTACCGGCTTGAACGATGCCGAAAAGGTGGGCCCCGCCCTCACCTCCGACAAACCTATCGATGTGGGAAACGACCGCAAGGACTTGCGTGACAAGCGCGCTCCCCTCACCGCTCTCAGTTCCCCTGTTCGCAAGAGCAGCGCCGAGAAGGAAATCGAAGGCCGGATGAACCAGTCGGTGAACCTCAACTTCAACAACCTCCCACTGAAGGATGTGCTTGAGGACATCCGCGCGATGTACCAGATCAACATCGTACCTGACATGGCCGCCCTAGAGCAGGAAGGCATCAGCCTCGATCGCCCTGTCACCCTCAAGCTTGAGCAGATCTCGCTGAAAAGCGCCCTGAACCTCATGCTTCGCAATGTCCACCTTACCTGGGTGGTCAAAGACGAGGTGCTTCAGATCACCACCGAGAGTCAGGCCCGCGGCAAGATGTCCACCGTCACCTACCAGGTGACCGACCTCATCCTGCCAGTGGAAAACCATGGCAGCGTCTCGGGCACCAACATGAACCCGCTCATCACCCGCGGTACCGGCACCAATGGTAACGGCAATGGTAACAATGCCCCGGGCGGAGCACCTTCCCCTATCCAGACCCCGCTTTCTCTCTCGGGTGGCCAGGCAGTCGGAAGTCCTTCCGGAGCCGAAACCTCGCAAGCTGACGCCAACTGGAACAAGCGAAACGGGCAAACCACCGAGGAGTCGCTCATCCGCCTGATCACCTCCACCATCGAGCCCCAATCTTGGAGCACGGTGGGCGGTTCGGGCACCATTGAGTACTACCCGCTGACCATGTCCCTGGTGATTAATCAGACCCCGAACATCCAGGAGCAGGTAGCCGACTTGCTCAACAACCTGCGACGCCTGCTCGACCAGGAAGTTGCCCTGGAAGTCCGCCTGATTTCGATCGCCGAAGATTTCTACGAGCGCATCGGTCTCGACTTCAACCTGAACATCAAGACCGACCGCAACACCGCAAAGTTCGAGCCAATGATCACCTCCGGCCAATACAAACCCGCCGGATATATCAATGACCCTTACTTCCGCAACATGGTGGGTGGCATCTCCCCGGCCGGAGCGTTCACCTCCGACTTGGACATCCCCATCAACCAAAACTCCTTCAACCTCACCAACCCACAGTTTGGCAACTACTTAGGAGCGCCAGGTGGTGGTATCAACATGGGTCTGGCCTTCCTGTCAGATATCCAAGTCTTCCTCTTCATGGAAGCGGCTCAGGGTGACCAGCGCACCAATGTGATGCAGGCTCCCAAGCTGACCCTGTTCAACGGTCAAACTGCTACCATCAACGTCGGCGATACCCAGTTCTTCGTCATGGATGTCGGTGTGGAGACCTTGCCCAACGGCAATGTGACCTTCCAGCCGCGCACCCAAGGCTACTTCAACGGTATCCAGCTCACCATCCAGGCGATCATTTCGGCCGACCGTCGCACGGTGCGACTGTCGCCTAACATCGCCATGCAGAACCTGGTTCCAGGACCGGTGAACCTGTTCCCGGTGGTGGTACCAATCTTCCCCCAGCCCGGCATCAACCAGATCAACCCGGCTGACCCGATCACATTCACCCAGCTCATTCAGCAACCTGTCATCCAATCGATCTCGGTGCAAACCACGGTCGCAGTTCCCGATGGCGGCACAGTGTTGATGGGCGGCCTGAAGAGGCTGAGCGAGGCCCGTAACGAGTACGGCACTCCAGTCCTCAGCAAGATCCCCTACATCAACCGCCTGTTCCGCAACACCGGATATGGCCGCGAAACCACCAGCCTGCTGATGATGATCACGCCCCGTATCGTCATCCAAGAAGAGGAGGAGCAGCTCCAAACCTCCTTCCGCCCCACCCCCGCGGTTGCCCCATAACGGGTAGCCCGGGCCCAAGGCCCAATTGCCAGCGAAGAGCTTTGGCGGCCGGTTTCACCTTTACGGTGGAACCGGCCGCAAGGCTTTTATGGCCCAAAGGATAAGCAAAATCGATCATCTTCCCGGTTGACCCAAATTGCCAAATTTTGGCACAGTATTCCAATTCGGGACTTTCAGGTCACAGGTCAAGCGATGTCAGACCCTGCCAGCACACAAACGGTCTCCTTCGCTGATTGGTGGCGCATCCTTTACCGGGACATCCTTTTTCCATCTTCCGAATTATCGGCCCAGCTCCCCGCCACACCGGTCCGTTGGGTCTTTTTGGCGCTCATAGCCATGGCCACTTGTTCGGCCGGCTTGAATATGCCCCTGCTCGAGCCTGACGAAACCCGTTACGCCCAAATCCCCAATGAAATGCTCAATGCCGGCTCTTTGGCCGTTCCCCTGCTAGATGGGCAACCGTATTACGATAAACCACCGCTTTTCTACTGGGCAGTGGCTGGCAGCTACCGGGTCTTTGGCACTTCCATACCCGCCGCGAGGCTGATTCCCGCCTTAGCCGTTTTTGCCACTATCCTCTTGGCTTATGGCATCGGCCGTAAAACCTTGGGGGAAACCACTGCCTGGCGGGGCGCCCTACTTTTGGCTCTCGCACCTGGGCTTGTTGGAATGGGGCGCTTGCTATTGTTGGATGGCCTGCTGACTTTGGTGGTCTTTTCCGGTCAAGCTATTCTTTGGTTTGCTGCGGGCAGAGCTCAGTTCCGCCGTGGGTGGTGGCTCTTGGCCTCGCTAATGGCCGGAATAGGCCTGATGACCAAAGGCCCAATCGCCCTACTTTTGATGGGCCTCCCCCTTTTCGTCCATCGTTGGTTGCTCCCGGCCCCAAATGGCCAACAAATTACCTGGAAAGCTTGGGCCAGCTTGGCAATTGGCTCCAGCCTGATAGCAATCCCTTGGCATGTCGAACTTGCTCTGGGCGACCCTGAATTCCTCAAGCACTATTTTTGGGAACACCATGTTCTCCGCTTCCTGCAACCCTTTGACCATGTTCGCGGCACTTTCTTCTATGTACCGGTTTTGGCACTTGGACTTTTACCCGGGTCCTTGCTGCTGATCCATTTGGGCAAAAATCTTGCCTCTACCCTGAAGGAGGTTCGGGCAGGGCGCAACCATTCGCTGGGTTATTGGCTCCTTTGTGCGGCGATTTGTATCGGCTTTTTCAGTCTTTCCGGTTGCAAACTGCCTACCTATGTACTCCCAGCCTTCCCAGCCCTTGCCCTACTTTTGGGCCATGCGGCCCAATCGATCTCGACTGTTTGGTGGAGATCTGCCTGTGTGGCATGGTTCATCACCCTAAGCATCGGCCTGCATCTGATTTTGCCTGCTTATGCAGCCCTTCGTTCCCCGGTTGCCGATAACCGGGTGATGGCTTTTCTCGATGCCGAACTGGCCCAGCCAGACACAGGCCTGGTCGCTTATCCCCGCTCCTGCCATGCCATTTCCTGGCGCCTTAACCGGGCGGATATCCAAAATTTCCGCAGCAAAGACTTCGACGCTTTCCGGGCCGACATTTTGTCACGCCCGCGAACGGTAGTACTCTGCACTCACCGCCATTCGCTGCAGGGCCTCAAACAATTGTTGCCACCTTTTGTCAAAGTCAGCAAAGAAATCCGTTGTGATATCCCTGACCTGCCTCTCGTTCCTACCCAACACCAAAAATTCGCCAAAAAGATCTTGGGAGAAACCGCCTTGGGGCTCTGCGATGTGGCGGTGCTGGAAGTGAGCCGCTAAGCCCTACTTCGTTTTGCTGGAAGGCCCAACCACTTTCCATTTACGAATTTCACCGTCCTCGGAACCCGAATACACCTCACCACCATCCTCGCTCCAGACCACCGTTCGAATGGTGCTGTGGTGGCCTTCAAACCGACCAACAATCACTTACCTTTTCAGGTCAACCAAAACTAATGGATAACTGGCTGGCTCATCCAATCCATCCTGCAGAGCGATTGATTTTGCTTTGCCCGTTGCTATCAAAATGCCTTCAGCATCCGGATGAAAATCAAATATATTAACATGCAAATCAAGATTAATTTGAACCATCTAAAGCTATGCAATTTATTAAATCCTAATCAACATATTAAATACAACCAAGGTCTTATTCCCATGCAAACCTCGTTTAAATCCAGATGTTCTGGGAAGAGAATTCGTCTTAGCATCACCATGCTTTGGAAACGAAAAAGTTCAAAACAATGTCAAAATTTTCGATCAGTAACGATTTTTTTGAAACTGGAGCATGAAAAACAAGTGATACATTCTTAAATTAACTTGCTATTCTTTATTTACCAATCACTGCTTCAGCATTTTTCCCCAAATCCTCCCAAAACTGCCCAGCACTTGGATACCATTAAAAAAGGCAGGATTGCTAACCCGCAATTGCGGGATACCGGTTTTGCACCCGGACGTAGGAATACTCTTGGTTTGCTTTGCCCCTCTCCAATGTTTGGCGGGTGGTTCATTTTAGTTTTGGTTCGAGGAAAACATGAATCGCAGCAATTTGGCTCTTTGGCTGGGCGGGATTTCTCTCGCGGCGCTTGTCTCTGGTGTGGTGATCTCAACTACCACCTTGGCCCAAGAGGCCAAACAGAACCCGGCCGAAACTGAAAAGCTTTCACCCGAAGAAGTCCCGGTTCGTAAAGCCTTAATTGATTTCGTAACGGCTTTCAACAGCAACAACGCCAAAGCCATGGCCGCAACCCTATCCCCCAAGGTTGAATATATCGACGAAGAGAGCAACCGGGTCGAAGGCGCCGCCAAAGTTGAGGAACTACTCAGCGGATTTTTCAAGGAAAACAAGGGAGCCCAATTGGAACTCACCCCTAGCGGCATCCGCATGCTGGGCACTGCTGTGGCCATGGAAGACGCCGAAAGCATTGTTTCAGTGGAGGACAAAAACAGCCAATCCTCCAGACGAGTCAGCATCCTTTATGCCAAGGAAGCCGAAGGCTGGAAAATCGCCAGCTATCGTGAATATCCCCAGGAAATCGCACCCCCTGAAAATGCCGACCGCCTTCGCGAACTCTCCTTCCTGCTGGGTGAATGGGCCGACGAGGCACCAGATTCCACCCTGCGCACCAAGTTTTCCATGGCGGAAGATAATTCCCATGTCCTCCGGGAATTTTCCCTGATTCAGGATGGCAAAGAAACCCTCAAGGGCACCCAGCGTATTGCCGTTGATCCCCTCTCCGGCAACATCAAAGGCTGGACCTTCGACAACGCAGGGGGTTATGGGGTTGCCACCTTTACCCCCAATGGCGACTCCTGGGTCGTTCGTGGCACAGGCGTCACTCCCGAAGGGGAGGAGGCTTCGGCCACCTACATCATCAAATCCATCGGCCCAGACCGTATCGAGTTCAAGGCAATAAACCGCATGGTTGGTAACCTCATCGAGCCTGACCAAACTTCCACATTGGTGCGAAAGTTGGCCAAGGCCCCTGAAGGCCAGGCAAAACCCTAATCCAACACCAACCAAAACAAACTGAGGTTCACAAAAAATGCATAACTCTCGTTTCTTTTTGATGGCGACTGCTGGTTTGGCACTGATGGTTACACCTAACGGCCTGTTAGCCCAAAGGGGGGGGCCCGGCCGCCCAGGCCCCGGAGGCCCAGCTGCCCGACCCGGCCCGGCACCCCAAGCAAGGCCAGCACCTCAAGCAAGGCCAGCGCCCGCCCCGCGCCCCAG